>NZ_JAWVAV010000003.1:0-182370 GCF_033599315.1 Acinetobacter sp. OYA S30 | reverse complement strand
AAAAAACCTAGAGTCGATTCAACCGCCTTATAGACTGTTTAAGTGGTATAGACAAAAAGACTTTGGCAAAAACCAATAAATGAGAAGAATTAGTACGCATTGCGGACTCCTTTGTTTTTTAAAAGAAATCCTACCAATCACTGCTAAATGATGGTGGCAGGACGAAAGAGGGTTAGCAGACTGGAAAACAAAGAAACCAGCACACCCGAAGGTGTCCCCCTTCCGCCCTACCATAGAGAAAAAGGGGGCGAACGAGTTCACGACACACAAAACTAGGTTCTGTCTATCGTCTTTGTTTAAATAGGGTCTGCTAAAACCCGCTAGCAATGTGGCTAGCAGGCAAAGGATAATCGGAGGGGTTTTAGGTGTCAATGTGATATTGGCTAGAAATAAAGCTTTAAAAACTCTATAAAATAACTTTACTTAAGATTTAGTCATCCATTCTAGAATCTTTTATTTTTGAAATTTAAAAATATAAGTAAACTTAAAATGTACTCCGCTATATTAATTAAGACTTTGAATGCCGACTGATGCTTATTTTTCCTCCATAATACATAACGAACGGCTAATCCAAGGAAGGAAATGTTATTTTTATGGTTACAATAAGGGATTCAAACTAAAAAATGATTATTGTTAGATCTAAAACAAGGTGAATTTTTATATTAGCTAATTTTTTAAGAATTATTCTCTAATTTAACTAGTAAATTTATAGACCGATAAAATGAATAATTAAATCCATCTTATCGGCTTGCTAGAAGAGGTTTTTAAAACCTTATTTTTTTATTGTTTAATATATTTTGGAAATTCTTTTAAAACCTTATGACAAAAGTGGCCCTGTGTATCCTCTTTCTTACGCTCTTCAAATTCCTTCATCCCAAATTTCATAACCTCTCTACCATATTTTTCGCCGAGATCATGTTTAGTACATTTTGCGGCAGCCTCTTTTAACTCTTCTGAATAATAGTGATAGTTACAATCAAGTTGAGCTCGGCTTAAAAAACCATGAAGCTCTACTGCTTTCTCACATTGTGTTTGCTCTAGAAGATTTTTAGATTCTTGACTCGCATAAATTGATGTTCCTACTAATAAAGTGAAAATTGTTACTAAAAAATTACGCATTATTTCCCCGACAAAGTTATTAAAAGCATTAGTCATAATATTGCGGGCGTATTAAATAATAATTATCTCTAAGTGTCTATTAATAATAAAGAAAACAGGATAACCTTCTTCTCTTTCGAATATTTAATCACCTTATTAAAATTAGGTGATTAAGTTTTAACAAGTATATATTATTTATTTTACTCGCTTATTTAATTGTTAAATTAGTACTTTGGTTAGGGATTAAAGTATGCCTTTTTTTGACTTTCAATAATAATATTTAGCTATTTAGGATATTTAATAAGATTCTTGGAAAGATGAGCGCTATGACCAATAAGAATATATTTATTATTTAACCAATATTTAATGATTCTAATGTATGAATCAAAAATTCCTGATATTTGATTTTTGGGTAAGATCCGCAAAGAGCACTGTTTAGTCACCCTTACTGAAACAGTGCTCTTTGCTTCATCACAACTCCTATCCAGTAGAGTCCGATGCATAGAAATAGTGTATGGCTGTGTCACTCAAAATGTTTACTGAATTTTCAGTTTTTTTAAATGATATCAGCATAAAAATCACGTATATTTAAAATTAATAGAAGAATCTTCTTTGGTTTATATTTTGAACAGCACAGAATACACACTAGATCGCATAGATCGGAAAATATTATCTGCCCTACGTAGAAATGGCCGTTTAACGGTTGCACAGCTCGCCGAAGAAGTCGGGCTTTCATCTTCGCCTTGCTGGACTCGACTCAAACGTTTAGAAAGTCTAAAAATTATTGAAGGCTATACCGTAAACGTAAACCCCAAAGCGATTGGTATTCATGAGTTGTTCTTTATTGAAATTACCCTAGAACGCCACGATGATGAAATGTTAGAAAACTTTAGCGAGGCTTTGGCAGATATTCCGGAAGTGGTCGAAGCGCATTTAGTTACGGGCGACTATGATTATTTGGTGAAAGTAGCCGTAAAAGATGCCGAGCATTACGAACGTTTTTTACGTAAAAAGCTCTACTCGATTAAAGGAATCCGCCATACGCGTTCAACCTTTGCTTTACGACCACTTAAATCTGCCAATACTGCCGATTTAATGTTGATTGAATAATTTACTTATAGGGAAGACTTTGGGTGGTTCATTGTTTTAATTTGATTTTATTCAATGTTACACATAAAGCCCTCTTGTCAGCTTCTTTAAGTTGAGGATGCTGAACAGGCCACATATAGCTACAGCCATGAGGCGCTTTGTTATTATTTTTCTTAAGTTCATAGGCGATATTTTTTAGCAGCTCCGTATTTAAAGCGCTAATTTTTACGCGTACTTCGCTTAAGTCTTGAGGCTTCCAGTTGGTTTCCGGGCTCGACAACCAGTCGGCGCGATAACGGTACTGGATTGCTTTAGCCACATCCATTTGCGCTACTATAAATGGCTTTACTGTTTCGCTGTTAAGCCCAAAAGAGTCGGCTTCAGAAAGCGATTGATCGAGTACTTTCTTTTCTTGTGTTAAATCTTCAATCGGTAAATGCTGCTCTGCCTTATAGCCTGCAACATCTTTCATATAAGATAAGCGTTCATTAATTAAACGCGCGGTTTGCTCATATTGATATGCTTGTGCCAGTGAAGAAAAGCACATCAAAGCTGCCATTGTAGTTGCTACTTTAACCGTTTGTTGAATATTCTTAATATTTAACATTTAAGTACCTTCAAAATTATTGTTCTGTTGTCATTCCAAAGCAGTACTCTATTTTAAGAACACTCGAAAGTAAAATCTCAAGACACGCTAAGCTCTTGACTCCATGCAGTGTTAGGTTGTTGATAGATGTGCTGACAGACTTGTTTAACAGATGAAATAAAGTGCTGGTTTTGCCCATCCCATTTTTCCACCATACAATATGTCACGTGTATTCCTTTGGGCTGAAACTCTCTTGCCAATGACTGTGATAACGCTCGAATACTCGCAAACATGCTTTGGCTTAACACATCGTAGTGAGTCGAGTTATTAGATGGCGCTCCAAGAAAAATAACAGTGCCCCGCTGCTGCTTTAGCATTGGTTTAATCACTGCTTGTGACACGCTCACTGCGCTTAAACCCGTTGTTTGCCAACTGTGCTCAATTTCTTCTAAAAATAAAGCTTCAATATTTGGCGCAGATGAAAAATTTGGCTGAAACACGCATAACTCAATGCTATGACTATGGCTGGCAATATATTTTAGTAAACTTTTTAAATGCTCAGTATTCACCAAGTTTAAACGGACACTCGTTATGCCATCATTTACACGGTTTACTTGTATATTCTGAACGCTAGAATCATGTACAGCTTGATAGACATACAATGGAGATTGCTCATTTTTGTCTAAAATTACAAAGTTCTGGTCAAGTAGTTCTATATCATGACCTGCAATAACCACACAGCCCTGCTTTTTTTGAAACTTCTGAAATATTGTTTTTAGCATATGTGTCTCTCAAAATTTTTCTTGGTATGGGCGTAAATCTAGCTCATGTGTCCAAAGCTCAGGGCTTTGCTGGTAGAGCATCCAATAGTTGTCGGCTATGGCATTAATATTGAGCCCACCCGTTCCCCGTGTGAGACGAATGAAACGTCCTAGACCAAATAAAGCTTTATTAATTCTGTCGCCATCCACCATTCCATCAATAATGACATGAGCAATATGAATGCCTTGAGTTTTATAAATTTGAGCTAAATTTAACGCATAAGTCCGCAAGGCAGATTTCCCCATAGTGAAAGCTGCAAAAAAAGGCTTTCCACGCAACGAAGCACTGGCTCCGGTAAAAATAAGCGTACCGTGGTTTTGTTCTTTAAATATTTTTAAACAGCTTTGAGAAACTAAATAGGCTGATAAAAAAGTGGATTGCCACATTTGAGTAAAAAACGATAACGGACTGCGTAAAAAAATTGAGGGAATATTTCCCCCAACATTATGAATAACTGCAGTAATGCGTTCATTCTGACTTATGATGGTGTCAAACAATGCCTGTACTTGATTGATATCTTCTGCATCTAAACGAAATGCCACAGCTTCACCTGCATTGGCATGAATTTCGGCAGCTACTGCCTCAATTTTTTGGAAAGTACGTCCAGCAACGTAAACTTTTAAGCCCTCTTTTGCAAAGCGATGACATACGGCAGCACCAATGCCCTGTGATGCCCCAACGCCAATAACAACTGCACAATCTCGTATTTTATCTGGTGTTGCTGATGCCATAGTCGTCTCAACCTGTTTGTTTTTTATACCATGCTGCCATAAATGGACGATCCAAGATTTCCTTACCAAACTTCTTACTTGTACGAATGACTTCACCAAGTTGAGCAACTACAGCTATGTCTGCAATCGTTTGATTCTCACCCACTAACCATTCACTTTGTGATAAAACCTGCTCAATACGGTCAAGGTGTCGTATAAATTCTTCTTCAACATTTTCAGTCTTCATTCTGCCCAAGCCTTGAAAGAAAAGCTGTGTTTTTAGTTCAGCTAAAATAAAACCCTTCACCATAGGTTTTTCATATGCAGGGCGACCAATATTGCTAATACGAATTGCTTCTTCTAAAGCTTCCGAATCATTTACCCTTAAATATACTTCATAAAAATAGAGTGATTCATCTGCCCAGTCTTCCCAAAGTTCTGCAAGTGCTTTTTGATTTGCGTCTTCGGGATAAAGTCGAGGTGTATCCGGAAAAGTTTCGTCTAGGTAGCGAGCGATACGGGTACTGTCTTGTATACGCTGCCCTTTATGATCAATAACAGGTACTTTGCCCACTTTACTGAGCAAAGGTACTTTCGCTCCAAGAATGCCGTTGTAATTAATCGTTTCGTATGGGATTCCCTTAAATTTCAAAGCTCTTGCAACTTTTTGGCAAAATGGAGAAATTTCCCATTGATGCAAAATAATATCCGACATTTATTCACCTTTATTTTTAATTGCCTGTTTTACTATTCAGTTCCTTTTTGGAACTAATTATTAAATATACAGGATGTCTTTTTAAGTCAAACTGTTTTTGATGACGACCAAGTTTCAAAAAACTAAGAATATTTTAACTTTCTCTTTTTGTACTCAAACTATTTTGGACAATATCAAAGGAATTACGCGGATCTATTGAAATAAAAGATCCACGTATAGTCTTAAAATTAATAAGTCACTGTCACAACAACACTATCAGAATAGTTTCCCGGTTTAGTTGAAATGGAAGTGCCTTGCGGAATTTTTCCATAAACGGGTGTACTTTGAGCGCTACCTGTACCAGTTTTTGAGACTCCACCTGAACCACCAACATTGGTTACACCTCCTGTGGCATCCCATACCGTACTATAATTAGAATCTTTATATAGCTGATAGGGAATATAATCATTATTTCCATTGGTCATACGCCTAAAACCTCCAACTATACGATTATTGCCATCCCCTAAATAAATGCTATAAGGTGTTCCATAGTTGCAGGTAGTATTCACTGCTCCTTGAGTTGTGTAATCACGCTTAGTCGTACCAATATCATTAATATTGCCGAAATCTACAGTTGAAGTTGAGTTTAATTGGCACAGACTTGGGACCACAAAGTTTGCTGTTAGTAATGTATCACCAGAATCCCAGCCACCAAGTAAATCGCCACATGACAAACCCAAAAGATCCATATCCCAATACAACCGAACCGAAGCCGTATAGGTTCCTTTAGGATATGCAATGAGAGACCCCGTTCGAGCTGGTACTTTTATATTTACCGAGTAACTCACAATATTATTTGATGCGACTGTTGCTACTGGACCATACCACACATTGGAGGTTTGGTTGGTAGTAGAAGAGCCAGCCCCGCCTACAGTTGCAGTAACTGTATAGGGTAAAGTCACACTATTATTCGCAGTGGTTGCTCCTGTAAATACGGTTTTCATACACATAAAATTAGAAATCTGGGGAAGTCCTAAATTCGTACAAGTAATTGTTCCTGAAAGGTTTACGGTTGCATCACTATTAATATTTGCTGCAGTGTAATTAAAAGTACTATTTGTAGTCCCGCTTACCGTGCAAGCAGCTTGTGCAGGACTAAAAAATGCATAAACGAGATAAAATAAGCAAATGCCTATGAAGTATTTTAAAGACCGTGGAAGTTTTTTATAGCTCTCTATTTGAGCCTTATTCATAAAATTTAATGACATACATAAGGTCCCAATTTTTTAGTTGAGTACTGATTACTGTTATAGGTAAAGTCAACTTGGCATGAGCCATGATCAAGAAGATCGACTACAAGTTTGTTTTGTTTTAATAAGTTTGAAATAAACACTTCACCGTCATAGCCAACCACTCCATCTTGCTGTCCATTAATTTGAACGCTATACCCCGGTAATAACGGTGAGTTATTTTTATCAACAAGTTTCACTAATCCTGAGATGACCTGATGTGCGCCAAAATCAATCATTGTTCCTTGGCGATAACCTACAACAGTTTTTTGTTCAGTGGAGTTAACGCTCCAATTTAGAGGCAAGAATGAAGGATCTAAATAAATATGGTTCTCTTGATATGGCATGAGACTAGGAATCAAAAATCTCCCTGATTTATCCGTAAAGCCTAAATTTACTCCACCATTTAAGATTTGGCTTTGCGGGCCTGCATTAGTGACAACAGCATATCCATCTCCAATTTCATTGGCCGCAAAGAGCCGTCCTGCTGCAGCTACCAAAGATCCCGTTGCCGAAAGAGCAACCTGATCGTTATCTCCAATTCGGTTATAGCGACCTGCCAAATAAGCAGCACGGGCACGGTAAGAGGCATAGATCGATGCATTGTTGTCGTGGTTATCCTGATCTCGCTCAACATAGCCTCCCCATCCAAATGACCCAATTTGCGGGTCCGACAAACCGAAAATTTCTTGTCGATAACTCAATCTACCGCTGTCGCTAGAAACACTAGTAATGGCATTGAATTTATTCGAAGGTGTATATCGCAGCGCAAAGTAAATACCGTAGTCCTTGTGATTTTCATAATCTTTATAGGCAGAGGTATAAAATCCCCAGTTCTTGTTCAGACTTCCACTTAAATTGGCCGATAGCAGTTTATATTGGTTATCACTATATTTAATCTGGTTATACCCCAGATAGGCCCCATAACCTGCATAAAAGTTATAGTTAATTCCTGCCCTAAAAATTTCATCTGCCAGCGCACTGTAGTTGAGGTAGTTTTGTGACTCAGCATCGCTCTGATTATCTTTTAAATATCGAACCTGAGATACTCGTGCCAAATCAAAATAGTTATCGAATATTTTGCGGTAACTGGTGTTAAAAGAAATATTTTTACTAATCCGACCTTCTAAACCCAACAAGGCAGAATAACCGTTTTCATCTTTATACTGGCTTGCTGCAATATCAGCATTAATCACCCCAATACCGAACAGGTTCTTGGCAAAGCCTGTTCCAATGTTAGACAAACCATCTGTTGAAGCCTCTACCCCACCGCTTAAGGTTAATGAGTTGCTGTAACCATATCGAATTGCCCCTGATGCAAAGGTAGCATCGTCATAATCGTTTGAGTATAGGCCATAGTTATAGCGCGGAACCCCAACATCCACTGAAAACTCATTAATACCTTTTGCCAGAATCTTGGATGAAAAATAGTAAGGCTTTTTGGTAATGCTCTGCCGACCAGTAGCATCCGTAGTTACAAGTGTGACCTCATTTCCGGAAATAAAAGGGAGCTGTTTAATATCAAAAGGGCCTGACGGGACAAGTCCTGAATAAATCTTTTGCTGGTTAACGTATAAATCCAGTGTTGAAGGCAGTGCGGCTGAACCGGAGAATTGTGGCAGTGCCGAAGTGACAATATCGCCACGTTGAGTATAGGCACTCGACCATTGAAAGCCTGCAAGGCGGACGCTGCTGCCCCAATCCGAACTATTGGAGATAAAGTCCCCTAGGGTATATATCCTGATCTTTTCAGGGTCTACATATTGCCATTTACTTTCCAGACGTACCCATTTTTCGTGGCTATAACTATTTTCATCATTTCCGTTATATAACACACCAGACGAAAAGTTACCGATCGCACTGTTGAAAATTCCCTCTGCCGAACCGGAGAAAACATTCTCATCATTAGTTATGGTGTGATACAGGCTATAGTTCAGGATTGCAGCGTTTAAAGGCTTTATTTTAAGTAGCTGCGGACTGGTGATCTGCTGCCCTTTTAAGTCAACCGAATAGCCTGTCATCATGTGAGGAGGTACTTGTAAGTTTAAAGACTGCTCATTCTCCAAGTATTTAAACCGGATATCTTTAAGCTCATTAAGACAAATCCACTGGCTATCAGAAATGGAATCATCTATTTTTAGTCTTAAAGTTTTTAAGTCACGGGCACGGATATATAATTTTTTATCTTGATCTTGTCTTACGGCTACTAAATCCTCAGAAGGGTTGGAATTAATAGAAATATTTAAAAAAAGCTGTGCAACGTTATTATCTTGCTCCTGTTCATTCATCTTTATCTGCGTGTTTTTACTTTTGCTGTCAATCGTGTCCGGAATACTTGGAACCGGCACATTCGTATTGTCCTGTAACTGTTCAGCAAAAGCATATGCAGGAAGATATGTAACACATAAGACACCTATAATATATTTCATATAAGCCTCTTATAGCGTGACTTTCTTACCATTAACTGTTAAGGAAATACTGTATTTATGGTCGGGCTGATATGAAAAATTACTAATCGGATAGCTTCGTGATTGTTCTGCAAGAATATAACCATTCACTGTATTTACTTTAATGGAGTAACTCTTATTTGTTGTTAGATCTACTAGTTTTAAGTCATTTAAAAGTGCATGCCTATTTCCAATATTGCTGATATTTAAAGAAGTGGTTTTTTGACTATTATCAATTTTCCAATTTAGTTGAGTAATCGCATCTTTATTCACTACAAATACAGGTAATGATGAGCGCAGTAAGACATTTACACCTTGACTAACTT
The DNA here is from genome assembly GCF_033599315.1 of Acinetobacter sp. OYA S30. Classification (NCBI taxonomy): domain Bacteria; kingdom Pseudomonadati; phylum Pseudomonadota; class Gammaproteobacteria; order Moraxellales; family Moraxellaceae; genus Acinetobacter; species Acinetobacter sp. OYA S30. The sequence continues at coordinate 173,309 of NZ_JAWVAV010000003.1, read as the reverse complement.
TGCGGCTATCCATAGGTTTTGGCAGCTCATCAATAATAATACGATAAGTTTTTTCACCAGAAACTGGTGTTGGATTAACTCTCACTACACGTAAATTATAAGAGTCATTAGGTTGTAATTTTAAAAAAGGTGGACTAACCGCAATTTCATCCGTAGGGGTTAATTGATCCTGTCCATTGTTTTGACTCCACTCAAATACACGCACCTGTAAATCGGTACTTTCATTTGACTGGTTATATAAACTAATCGAAGAAGCACTTTGATTACTTAAAATTTCCACCGTTACGGGTGAAAGACGAATTGTAGCGGCATAAATAGTGCTCGATAAAGATAAGAATAATCCCGTAATAATAAAAATGTTTTTTTTCATAATTAACCCAAGTATATCTTTCTAAAGTATTAGCCCTTTTAAAGGGCTAACTATATTTATAATTTATAAAATTTAATAAGTTACTGTGACTGTCACAGTGTCAACATTGCTACCTGCACTTGGTAAAGTTGTACCAGCAGGGATACGGCCATACACGTTAACTGTCTGGACATTACCCGTGCCTGTTCCACTATAAGCCGTTGTTGCAACTCCAATAGCCGTAGCACGCCCTGTGTCAGAGTAAAGGTTATAAGGAATATATTCTGTAGTAGACGCGCCACCAATCATACGACGTTGAGTTGATAAAACATTTTGTCCACCATCAAATGACAAAGTCCATGGCACTGTGTTGTTACACAACACCCTAATTGGAGTACCACCAGTAGTCGTAGTATCTGCGTCTACATTACCAGCCAGAGAACTTAAGGTGCCAAAGTCTAGAACTGCATTAGCTGTCGTACCAGTAGCTGAGGTATTCAGGACACAGCTATTTGTTACTGTAGCTCTAACCGTCAAGGTGCCTGTTGCTGTAGCGGCATTGGCTGCATTGAGAGAAGATAATCCTACAGCAAATGCTGATAAATAAAAAAAAGTCTTTTTCATGGTTAAAACCTTTTTACATTAAATTGTTGGAATTAATAGATGTAAAAAAATTAATCTTCACCATTACAATCACTTTTATTCGACTGCTCTTTTAAAGCTTATATTTTTTACTCTATTTTTGGCATCATACATAAAAAAATTTAAATTGTATGAGTATGTTTTTATTCCAATTTTCAATTAATAAAATACAATTACCCATTCTAACCCTTCATTAACAATTCATTAACAATACAAAAAACAAATAATTGATTTTTATTAATTTAATTTAATACCGATAAAATAATTTAGAAAAAATTTAAATAAATATTTCAATATTTTTAGCAAAAAATATAAGAATAAAAATAAAATTTATAGAATAGTTTAAAATATTTTTCTAATTAATTGATAAGCTAGTCTCTATTTTTAAGAATAATTAAAAGATATATTCAAAATAAATCATTAAGTATTAATTGAGATATAATTCCTATTTCTTTATATTTTTTTGATTTAGTTAATTATATAAAAAATAAAGGCCCCTCAAGAGGCCTCTATTCAATATGCTTAAATATTATTAAACGCTCAGCATACTATTTAAAGTTTCAGAAACGTTTTTAGATTTCACTTTAGGCTGCAACGCTTGTAAAGCCTGTTGCACTTGAGTGCGCTGAGGTTCGGCAAGCGTGTACCAGCGAGATAACACCTGTAATAAGCGTGAACCTAAAATCGGGTTTTTCTCGTCCAGATATTCTGCAAGATTAATAAAGTGAGCTACACCAAAGCCCCATGTATTTTCAGGGTTATTTGACAAACCACCACTCACGGCGCGAATACGGTTTGGTGTGGTTAAGTCATAATCAGGATGCTGAGTTAGATATTCAATTGTCTCAACTGTAGCATTTGGGTTTGCCGCCTGAATCATAAACCATTGGTCCAAAGACAATGCTTCGTCTTTAAAGCGGTTATAGAAATCAGCTAGGGCTTCTTGTGCTTGAGGCGCACTTTGCCACACTAGTACACGCAGCGCACCTAAACGTTCAGACATATTCCCCGTGCTTTGATATTGCTTATAAGCTAATTCAAATGCACTTTGGTCACCCTGACGCGCCATCATCATGAGCATAATGTTCTTTAATGCACGTACACCCATCGCTAAAGAAAATTCTTTTTGCAAGTCAGGGTCCAGTGTAAGGTACGTATCTTTCCAGAACGAACCCAGCTCTTGAGCCAAACGATTGAGTAAGGCTTCACGTTTTACATGAATATCGGCTGGTGCATAGTTTTGATCAATACGGCTACCTAAATAACCTTCAGTTGGTACATCAAACAAACGCGATGCTAAAAGTGGATCACGACCAACTAATTCAGGCAATGTGCTTTGAATAGCTTGAATATAGGTATCCGCAGAGTGATCTTCTAACAAAATACGTTCAAGCAAGGTTTGTGTTGCTTGCCATTGGTTAAAACCATTTGTTTCATGTTGAATTAAGAATGCTAATTCTTCATCACTGTAATCAAATACCAGATTTACAGGTGCAGAGAAATTACGTAGTAGTGAAACAACAGGTTGCTCAGTTACCCCTGTAAACTCAATAGCTGCCTCGTCTTGGTCAAACAAATACACACCATCTTTAACACCATTTACAAATAGGCTTTCGCTTTGGAGCGTATATTGTTCACCTGTTTTCGCATTAAATAATGCCAACGCTACAGGAATTGGGACAGCTTTTAAATTTGGATATTTTGGATGTGCTTTTAGGCTTTGTTTAAAGCTTAAACGATAAGTTTGCGCTGCTGCATCATATTCACCTTTCGCTTCAAGCTTTGGTGTACCTGGTTGATTATACCAAGTTAAGAATGCAGATAAATCAACACCTGAACCTGCAGAGAGTGCAGCAACCCAGTCTTCAACAGTTACGGCTTGTCCATCATGACGGCGGAAATATTCATCCGTTCCCTGACGGAATTTTTCTTTACCCAGTAATGTCGACATCATGCGGTTAATTTCCGCACCTTTTTCATAAACAGTCGCTGTATAGAAGTTATTAATTTCTACAAAGTGGTCTGGGCGTGGTGGGTGCGACAATGGACCTGCATCTTCTGGGAATTGATGTGATTTAAGAACAGCGACATCGTCAATACGTTGAACCGCAGCAGATTGTAAATCTTCCGAGAAAGATTGATCACGGAATACAGTTAGACCCTCTTTTAAGCACAACTGGAACCAGTCACGACAAGTAATACGGTTCCCTGTCCAGTTATGGAAATATTCATGGGCAATCACAGACTGTACACGCATAATTGCTGCGTCAGTGGTGTATTCTTCATCGGCAAGTACGCATGAGGTGTTAAAGATATTTAAACCTTTATTTTCCATGGCACCCATGTTGAACTGGCTCACCGCAACAATCATATAGTTGTCGAGATCATAGGCACGGCCATAGTGCTCTTCATCCCAGCGCATAGAATGCTTTAAAGCTTCCATTGCGATATGGCATTTTGGAATGTCTTTCTCAATGGCATAGATTTCTAAAGCGACATCACGTCCTTCCGAAGTCGTATAGCGGTCTTTCAATACAGCTAAATCACCAATCACACAAGCAAACAAATAGCTTGGCTTTTTAGTCGGGTCTTGCCAGATCGCAAAGTGACGGTTTTCACCAACTTCACCTGTTTCAAGCAAGTTACCATTCGCAAGTAAAACCGGATATTTTTTGTCTGCTTCTACACGTGTAGTAAAAACTGAAAGTACGTCTGGACGGTCTGGATAGAACGTAATTTTACGGAAACCTTCAGGCTCATTTTGCGTTACAAACAAGTCACCAGCTTTATATAAACCTTCAAGCTGAGTGTTGGTTTCAGGGTGAATAATCACTTGAGTTTGTAAAATGACTTCATCTGGTGCATCAGTGATCACCAGTTGTTCACTATCGAGTGAATATTGTGCAGGAGTAAGATCTTGGCCATTGAGCTGAATAGATTGCAACTCAAGATCACGGCCCAGTAGCACCAAGTCTCCAGCAGTTTGACGCTTCATGACTAATGTTGAATCAACAATTGTTTTATCGTCATAGACTTGAATATCAAGATTAATTGATTCAACCAAGAATGCAGGTTTTTGATAATCTTTTAAATAAACTGTTTGATCTGCCTGAACTGGAGGCTGCGCCGCAATATTCATCTTTATTCCTTATATACTTTTGGAAACCGTAGTACGAATTTTATGAACTTGATCATACACATTCATACATACTGTGTTTGTTTACCTTTATAAAATTAATGGGACTTCATTTATACATTTCAAATTAGAATCGTCTTTTATTAGCACAGATTAGACCAAAATTACGATAATCGCTGCTTATATAATCAATCTATACAATAAAAATAAAACTCCTTTCGCTTTTAACATTTTTGAGGAGCTTCTTACATTTTGGGCATGGTTCTTGCGTTATCCAATATACCAGTATAAGTATTTCAATCAGAACAAGAGGAACTCACTATGGAATTAAAAGCTTATTTACATCGACTAGAAAACATTAAAGCGATTCATGATCTAGATGCAGCAGGACTCGACCACCATGTAATTGCCGTGTTCTTGTCTGCCGAAGGTATTTCAATGACTGCTCAGGAGGTAACCACTATCGTTAATACGTATGACGCCTTAGGTAAAGTGAAATTACCAAGTAAAAAAGTGCAGGCACTGATCAATGCCAAAAAACTTGGACAAAATGATGAGACCTTGCCGTGCCCTGTTTAATCTTAACTTTTAACCTCTTATGAAAACCTAAAGTCAGAACAAAGACTTTAGGTTTTCTATTTTTGCATCAAACAAAAAGACAATCTCATCTATCGGCAATGCGGCTGTGTATAATAGGTCAGTCATGATTAATTTAAACGTTCGGAGCGAAATGGCCTTACAAATTCTACAAAAACAGCTAGATGAAAGTAGCCATTGCCCTCTCTGCCAAGCGTCGATGTACTGGGTAGATGCCGAACAATTTGAGCAAGACGTTCAATTTCATGAATGTAGCCATTGCCAACATCGTGTATTTAAAGACACAAAAATGACGTGTCATTGCGACCAATGCACTAAACAAAGAAAAAAGCTTTTACAGCAGACCAGATTACAAGAACAACGCCAGTTTAAGTCAAAAGATCAACCTCAGCGCAGTCTGGAGCAACTTAGTTTTTTACATAAACTTTTTTTACTGAGCCTACTTGATGACTATGCTCGTGATGACGTTGCACATGACGAATACATTCATTGGGACCAGATAAAATATCAGCCGATTACCCCCAACTGGATGTTCCAAAGCCATCTGATTAAACAGCTTCATAAAGATGGGATTTTAAATGCACAAGATCAAACCGATGAACCACAGTGCTTTTATTTAAATATTCGTCTAGATGGTTATAGCGACCCGAGTTTATTTAGTGTAGCTCAACAACTACGCCACTGGTTCTATGAAAACCTAAGTCTTGGTATTCCATTTCGTAGTGCTGATGAAGTGAAAGACGTGCTGTTTCAGGTGCTCTATCAAGAAATTATTCAGTTCACTCAGTTCTATTGCCGAACTTGGGGTATCCAAATTGCAGGAAGCTCTAATTTTCAAGCCTTTTGCTACCGTTTAATGGACTCATTGGCGATTGGTCAAATTTATTATCTTATTCAGACTGCACTTGAATATCTTTATAAACAAAAGGCACTACAGCCACGAAATGAAAAGTTTATTAATACCAATCTATTAAAGAAAACTTTAGAGCAATATCGGGAACGAGCTTTGACTGAAAAGTGGGAAACTTCGATGTTGCCACGCCCTTACAATATTCCTTACAGTAAAATGAGCCATATATTATTTAACCGCTTTTTAGGTTATGACGAACAGATATTTGTACAACCTGTATGGAAAGCATGGCGAAAAATCGAACCTCGTTTAAACTTTTACTCGTTTAAACGTTGTATGTACTGTGGTTCAAATGATCTAAGTGTTGACTATGATGCAGCAGATTATGTGTCGTTGATTTGCCAAAATTGCAAACATCAAGATCACTATTTTACCCGTTAACTTTCTTATCTCTGGCTTAATAAGGATTATCAGATGACTTCGACATCCAACCTCATTGAACAGGTGATTGAAGCTTGGCAAAACATGCAGGCAAAAACGCCGCTGGTACAATGTATTACCAACAGCGTTGCTGCCAACTACACAGCCAATGTATTACTTGCTTCCGGTGCTTCACCTGCCATGATTGATAATCCTTATGAAGCAGAAAGTTTTACCAAAATTTCATCGGCTTTAAGCATTAATTTAGGCACACCGACTTCAGAGCAAATGCAAGCCATGCAAATCTCTGCCAAGACCGCACAGCTCAATAACATTCCGTGGGTACTCGATCCGGTGGGATATGGGCCAATATTAGCTTGGCGTAGTCAAATGACAGACGAGCTTTTACAGTTCAAGCCAAACGTTATACGTGGTAATGCCTCAGAAATTAGCACACTTGCAGGCAATCAGGTTCAATCAAAAGGTGTAGACAGCACTTTAAGCAGTGAACAAGCTTATCAACAAGCTTTTTCACTCTTAACGCATGCAAGCTGTATCGCTATTTCAGGTGAGTCAGATTATATTTTATCTAGAGAATTAGATGCTGTGATCCAAGTAAACGGCGGAAGCCCGTTACAACCCAAAATTACTGCAACTGGCTGCGCTTTGGGTGCATTAATTGCTGCATATAGCGCCGTGACGACACCAACCATTGCAGCTCTTTCAGCCCATATTCATTTTGCAATTGCAGGTAAACTTGCTGCAAATCAAGCTCAAACGATGGGTAGTTTTAGTAGCATATTTATGGATTATATCCATATGTTAGATGCTAATCTGATTGAGCAATACGCAGATATCAAACTTTTAAATAAACAGGCATAACCTAAACTATGCCTGAATTACACTAGACTCACTTTAAAAGTAAGTAGATGTCGGTAATAAGATCAGACTACTTTTACATAGTACTCATTGCTATTCTTGATCGAAATTGAGTTTTTTAGAATTATACAACTTGCTTAAAATAATCATCTCTTGGCATGTCGATAAGCTCAACACACAACTGAATTTCTTTATTAAACTCTTGGGGTAGATATTTTTTGTTGCTGAGCGCCGCCAACAATTGCTCCCCCATAAGCTGTTTTTGTTCGGCAGTTCTTCCAGACAAAATATACGCCTTTACATGAATATAAGCTTGATCGACCCCTAAGCCAATCAGAAAAACTTCATCTTTACGTGCACGGCTTTTGATGTCTTCTGGACTAAACAACTCTGTTTCAATCAGCGTGGTATTAATTTCTTCAAGTAATTGTTTTGCATTTAGTCCAGTTAAGTTATCTGAATAATCAACTACAACGTGCGGCATAGCCACCTCAATTTATATAATAAGTCATTAAGCCAATTAAACTTTATTCAATAAATAATAAAGCTAATCGAACCTGATCATATCCCATTCGAGGGCTAGTTGCTTCAACAATTGGTCTTAGTTTGATCGAACCATCATCAGAAAAATGATCCGGATTTTGACGCTTTTTCAACTTCTTATAAATTTTACGCACTTCTTCGACCACTTCTTCACCTGGGTGAGCAACCGAAATATCTAGTTTTTGCTCTTTATGCAGTCGAGCCAAGTGATTAATAATAGTTGCAGGTGTGAGACCTCGTTCATGTGCGATATCTTCAATTTCGTAGCCTTCTTCAAACAATGCCCGAGTTTCGTCCAAAGTCGCTGAGGCGTAATTTTGCTTCTCGCCTCTCGCTAGTTTTTTCTCATTTCTTGAAATTTCAGTTTCATTTAAGGTTCCACCACAATGACGAATAAAGGCTTTATGTTGAGCCGTTAAATCGACATTAGCAAAATTATCTTCGGCTTCTTTAGAAAGTTCTTGAAAACGGCGATCAGCTTTTACCGCCAGACTATCTAACTCCAAAGCTTGTTCATTAAAACCTAATAATTTTAACCCTGTTAAAGACTTCAAACGTGAGAGCGCAACATAACCTTGCCCTTTTTCAAAGGTATGCATCAGGTTAATTTCAGCAGCTTCCAAAGTCATACCTTGGCTTTTATGAATGGTAATCGCCCACGCCAAACGAAGTGGAATTTGTTGGAAACTTGCAATGACTTTTCCTGCTTCATTTTCAATTGACCATGTTTCAGGCGCTACCAGCAAAGTTGTACCATCGGTTAATTTTACCTTTGGCAATAACCCATTTTCGTCATCTTCTTCAAAACCGATCACCTCACCTAAACTTCCGTTGATATAACCCATATCAAAGTTGTTTTTTACAAACATCACTTTGGCATGTTTTTTAAGTGTGAGTTCTTCCGGAGCACGGACTGAAGATTTTAAGGTCTCTAATAACTTTTCATTACCGTCTAAAACGGCATTAAATTGATGCCCTTCATTATCAATTTCATTTAAGTGCTGATAATTGATATTGTCGACATCCATGTTATGCGTATAAAGACGAGTAAAGGTTTCGCCAATGTCATGAGTACGGGATTGATGCAAAGCTTGCAAATGCTCGGTTTGAATACTTTGCGCACGAATCGCATTTAATATCTGATTCAGAATTTCATCATCTTGGCGGTGTTGTTCTGTTAAATAACATACCCGAAATTTGGCTTCGACCCATGCATCAGACATAAAACAGAACTTGTCACGATTGGCTTCACCATTACGGCCTACGGGTGGCAACTGGAAGAAATCTCCAGCTACAATCACTTGAATGCCACCGAATGCTTCATCACTTTCTTTAAAATATTTTAAAACCTGATTGACCAGATTAAGTTGCTTCGCATGGAGCATTGAGATTTCATCAATCACAAGAACTTGCGCGTTTTCAAGGTGTTCCTTGAGATATTTACGCTCTTTCATGCGTTTCAAGTCATCGTCAGTTAGATGATCTTTGATGCCAATACCAGCCCATGTATGAATTGTCATGCCATTCATATGCGTTGCAGCAATACCGGTAGATGCTGTAATCGCTACAGGTACTTTACGCGCTTTTAGGTAATGGATGTACTGATTGAGTGTATAGGTTTTCCCTGCACCAGCCGAACCGGTTAAAAAAACATTTTCACCTGCTTTTAGCAGTTTAAGTGCAGTTTCCTGTTTCATAATCTCATATGTACATCTTCAACAGCCCATAGCTTAACGATTTTCCCGAAAAATTTAAATGAATGAGCCAAATTTTCTATAAAAACAATATAAATCAATAACTAATATCAAGTTGGTATTTGGTAGGTTTTTGGTAGGTAGGAAAATAATCTACACATCACAATACTAAGGCCATGGTGAGGCTCACCTGTAATAACAAACAATGGATTTATGGAAAAAGGAATCACTCCATGGCTTTTAAAAATATTGCAGATCAAACAAACGGTTTTTATATTCCTTGCGTATCACTCTTTGGACCAGGATGTGCCAAAGAAATTGGAACAAAAGCGCAGAACCTCGGCGCAAAAAAAGCATTAATTGTGACCGATGAAGGGCTATTTAAATTTGGCGTTGCAGATCTTATCGCAAGCTATTTAACCGAAGCAGGCGTAGCGAGCCATATTTTCCCGGGCGCGGAACCTAACCCAACCGATATTAATGTCCACAACGGTGTGAATGCCTATAACGAAAATGGCTGTGACTTTATTGTGTCGTTAGGCGGTGGCTCATCTCATGACTGTGCAAAAGGGATTGGCTTAGTGACTGCAGGTGGTGGTCATATTCGTGACTACGAAGGCATCGATAAAAGTAAAGTCCCAATGACGCCATTAATTGCAGTCAATACAACGGCTGGTACGGCATCTGAAATGACTCGTTTCTGTATTATTACCAATACCGATACTCACGTAAAAATGGCTATCGTGGACTGGCGTTGTACCCCTCTCATTGCGATCGATGACCCGAAACTCATGATTGCAAAACCAGCTGGTTTAACCGCTGCAACAGGTATGGATGCATTAACCCATGCAGTTGAAGCATATGTTTCTACAGCAGCAAACCCAATTACTGATGCGTGTGCAGAAAAAGCAATCACCATGATTAGTCAATGGTTACAACCCGCTGTCGCAAATGGTGAAAACATCGAAGCTCGTGATGCGATGAGCTATGCGCAGTACTTGGCTGGTATGGCATTTAACAATGCATCTTTAGGTTATGTTCATGCAATGGCACACCAGTTGGGCGGGTTCTACAACCTACCTCATGGTGTATGTAACGCAATCTTGCTACCACATGTTTGTGAATTTAACTTAATTGCTTGTCCAGATCGTTATGCAAAAATCGCAGAATTAATGGGTGTAAATACCCACGGTCTCACCGTAACAGAAGCTGCGTATGCTGCAATTGATGCCATTCGTAAACTGTCTTCTTCAATTGGTATCCCATCTGGCCTAACAGAACTGGGCGTAAAAACCGAAGACCTCGCGGTTATGGCCGAAAATGCTCAAAAAGATGCATGTATGCTCACCAACCCTCGTAAAGCAAACCATGCACAAGTTGTGGAGATTTTCAAAGCAGCACTTTAATACTGATGTAACGCTATGTTCCTGTAGTAAGTCAAATCCCTCCGACCGTTGACTTACTTTTTGGGGAATACTTAGCTCCAGCGGTATTCCCTTTTTTTAAAACCTATACTCCAACCTTTTCTCTAAACCTGATTGACAATTTGCCCATTTCATTGAAGGATACTCAACATGACTTAATGACAATAGCTCGATAAAAATGAATACATCTATAGCTAAACACAATTATGCCCCAGATATTTTAGGTGCCGGCTATGAACAGCTAACGCTCAACTTTCCAGATGATTATGAAGGTAAAGTTGTAGCCACCTTAGTTCGTAAAAAAGCCACTCAACCGACTCAAAAAGCCGTACTTTATATACATGGTTTTTTAGATTATTTCTTTCAAACCGAAATGGCCGAGCAATTTAATGCCCATGGTTATGACTTCTATGCACTCGATTTAAGAAAATATGGCCGCTCAAAACTGCCTCATCAAATTTTCTATAATGTGCTCGATTTAAATGAATATGATGCCGAAATTACTCAAGCATTAGAGATTATTGGCCAAGAAAAACATACACAAGTTTTACTTGCAGGTCACTCAACAGGCGGCTTAACAGCAACACTTTATGCTGCGCATCATCCAGATCATCCCCTCATTAAAGCACTCTGGGCGAATAGTCCGTTTTATGATTTTAATTTAAGCTTAGTCGAAAAGAAGTTTGGTATTCCAATGCTCAGTCAAGTAGGAAAATATCTGCCAAAAGTTAAATTTCCAAGCCAACTGAACAAATGGTACACCACCAGTCTTCATAAGCAGCTTAAAGGTGAATGGGATTTCAACCTCGATTGGAAACCAACCTCTGCCCCTACAGTTCAACTCAGCTTTGTACATGCAATTCATACTGCGCAAAAAGAAATTCACCGCGGGGTTAAACTGAATATTCCAGCCCTGATTATGCATTCGCACCAAACTAAAAACCCACGCAAATGGGGACCCGATGCAACTCGAAGCGATGTCATTTTAGACGTTAAAGACATTGCTAAATTTGGGAAAAAAATGAAAGGCGATGTCTCGGTTGTCTCTATTCACAATGGTTTACACGATTTAGTCCTTTCGGCCCAGCCAGTACGGGAACAAGTCTATCAGCAACTATTCCAATGGCTGGATCAAAAAGTCACCTAACTTAGCTTAGGTGAGTCAATATATTTCACCAGCAATTGATGCGCAGGATGTTCACTCGGTAATAACTCCATAAGACGTTCTACCGCATCGATTGCTTCAGGGAAATGAGCTAAATGCTTAAGTAATAAATCTGTTTCTTGTGTTTTAAAAATCGCATCACTTAAGCGCGACTCAAGGCAGTCACGCCATGCACACAGAAACGGACTTTCGGTTTTTGCCAGAAATACGCCTGTATAAAGCTGCAATGCAGAGGCGACATATCCAGCATCAAGCGCTTGTTCAGCTTGTAAAAAATCGGCCTCAACATGCACAAGTAACCGATATGGACGTGAACCAAGCAAACCTCCCAATATATCTCGCAATTGAGACATTTCAGCTTTAAGCGTACCCATGCTTACTTTACGCTCACCATAAAGTGCCTGATAGAGATGCTCTAAGGTTAAACCATGTGGACATAGTGCCAATATCGTTAAAATTTCAATTTGACGCGGCGTCAATAATAAACTTTTGCCGTTAAATTTAACTTGCGGCGTCGAAAATGCCCGGATGTGTAAGTGCTGACGCTGTTGTTCTAACAAGGCAGATTGAATAATGGAGGCACAACGCTCAGCGGCCAAAATACCCAAGGTATTATGGTTTTTCCATGTGGTTGATAAATCTACCACACCCAAGGTTTGCTTTGAGTATGGATCGATAATGGGTGCTGCATAACAAACCCAATCGTGAATCGACTCCATATAATGTTCATTGGAAAAAACACAGCTTGATTGTTGAGTTTTTAAAGATAACGCCAATGCATTCGTACCTACAAATTCTTCACGCCATTGACCACCTTGTACAAAATGTACACGTTCAGCAGCACTCTGCATTTGAGCACTTGAGGCTGTCCAGATAATGGTACTACCGATGTCACCCACAGCAATAACCATAGAAGATTGCTCTGCAATATGACGTAAGTCATCAGCACACTGGCTTAGTGCCAGATCTAAAGCATTTTGTGAAGCAGATTTTCTTTCAAGTAGAGGTGCTGCAAATCGTTCTTTAGGAATCGCAGCAGAAGCTGATCGTTCCCACGAGCTTGCAATACTTTGGCCGAGTTTGGCAGCGTTCTGAGGAGAGAGACTATTTTGCGTGCGCAGTTGATCAATCAACATCCGTTGCTGCAATAAATCCTTTTTTGTGAACATTTGTAAATTCCTTATATATTCACATTTCTATTCCAACCTTTCTCCAACCTTCTTCTTTATATCCTAATTATACAAAGTACGAAAGTACTTACTGACAGGGTTCTTGTTAGTCTTTAGTCCTAAAAAAGCAAAGGAATATTTATATGCGCTATATCGATCCAAATCAACCAGGCTCAAAAGTTCAATTTAAATCACAATATGAAAATTTTATTGGCGGTGAATGGGTTGCACCTCTAAAGGGTGAATATTTTGATAATGTGTCACCAGTGGATGGAAAAGCTTTCACACGCATTCCACGCTCTAGTGCTGAAGATATTGAACTTGCTTTAGATGCAGCACACAAAGCGAAAGCTTCATGGAATAAATCTTCACCGACTACACGTTCTAATATACTTTTAAAAATTGCTGATCGTTTAGAAGCAAATCTTGAAATGCTTGCGGTTGCAGAAACTTGGGACAACGGTAAAGCAGTTCGTGAAACTTTAGCAGCTGACCTTCCACTTGCAATCGACCATTTCCGTTATTTCGCAGGATGTATTCGTGCTCAAGAAGGCGGCATCTCTGAAATTGATGAAGATACCATTGCCTACCATTTCCATGAACCACTAGGTGTGGTTGGTCAAATCATTCCATGGAACTTCCCGATTTTAATGGCTGCATGGAAGCTCGCTCCCGCTTTGGCGGCTGGTAACTGTGTGGTGATTAAACCAGCTGAGCAAACTCCGGTAGGTATTTTGTTAGTTGCCGAACTCATCCAAGATATCTTACCGCCGGGCGTACTTAATATTGTGAATGGTTTCGGCGCAGAAGTTGGTCGCCCGTTAGCAACAAGCCCACGTATTGCCAAAATCGCGTTTACCGGTTCAACACAAACTGGGCAAATGGTGATGCAATATGCGACCGAAAATATTATTCCAGTCACGCTAGAGCTTGGCGGCAAGTCACCGAACCTTTTCTTTGAAGATATCATGGATAAACAAGATGACTTCTTAGAAAAAACGCTGGAAGGTTTTGCCATGTTTGCCTTAAACCAAGGTGAAGTATGTACTTGCCCTTCTCGTGCTTTAGTACAAGAAAGTATTGCTGATCAATTTTTAGAGTTGGCTGTTGAACGTGTAAAACGTATTAAAACTGGTCATCCTCTCGATACTGAAACCATGATTGGTGCTCAAGCATCTTTGCAACAACAAGAGAAAATCTTACGTTGTATTAATACGGGCCGAGAAGAAGGTGCAGAACTCTTACTTGGTGGTAGTGGCCGTAAAGAAGTAGGTGATGGTTTCTATGTTGATCCGACTATTTTTAAAGGCCACAATAGCATGCAAGTTTTCCAAGAAGAAATTTTTGGACCTGTACTGGCTGTGACAACATTTAAAGACTTTGACGATGCAATCAAAATTGCCAACGACACCATGTATGGTTTAGGTGCAGGTGTTTGGTCACGTTCAGCCCATATTTCTTACCGTGCTGGTCGTGCTATTGAGGCGGGTCGTGTCTGGACAAACTGCTATAACATCTACCCTGCGCATGCTGCATTTGGTGGCTACAAGAAGTCTGGTATTGGTCGTGAAAACCATAAGATGATGCTGGATCACTATCAACAAACCAAAAACTTGTTGGTGAGTTATTCAACCAAACCAATGGGCTTCTTCTAAGTTTCGCACCAAGTTGATACCAAGCTATCAATGCTAGAAGGAAGCAAGATCATAAATTGTATAAAAAGCCGGTAATTTAAATTGCTGGCTTTTTTATTTAGTACAGTCAGCTCTCAGATTTTTACTATCTGGAATAAAAAAGCATCATCTAATATTTAAAGCACATCATTTAGGCATTGCTTTTGCATTCATTCATACAAACCAACTAGCAGGAGTATTGTATGAATCAACCAGAAACAGCTTCCGTTATTTCTTCAAGTGCAGAAGTCTCATCAGCAGAATATTTTGCTCAGCGCCAACTTAAACAAGGTACCGTGGGTTGGTTACTCCTGATTGGTTTAGGTGTAGCGTATGTGATATCAGGTGATTTTGCTGGCTGGAACTTTGGTATTGCTCAAGGTGGTTGGGGTGGTATGTTTATTGCCACTGCTCTTGCTGCCTTGATGTACCTGTGCCTATGTCTTTCTATGTCAGAAATGTCCACCATGATGCCGACAGCAGGTGGCGGTTATAGTTTTGCCCGCGCTGCCTTTGGGCCTTTCGGAGGCTACTTAACAGGTACAGCGATTTTAATTGAATACGCAATTGCGCCTGCCGCTATTGCCGTATTTATTGGTGGTTATTGCGAATCTCTATTTGGTATTAATGGCTGGATGATTTACCTCGCCTGTTACGCCATTTTTATGGGTATACATCTCAAAGGTGCCGGCGAAGCTTTAAAAATCATGTTTGCGATTACACTTGTCGCCGCTGTTGCCCTTGTCGTGTTTATTGGGGCAATGATTCCACACTTTAATGCACAAAATTTATTTGATATTCCAGTTAGTACAGGTGTTGGCGCAAGTCTTTTTTTACCTCATGGCTACTTGGGCATCTGGGCCGCGGTTCCTTTCGCTATCTGGTTTTTTCTTGCAGTAGAAGGTGTTCCGTTAGCAGCAGAGGAAGCAAAAGATCCAGCCAAATCTCTGCCACGCGGTTTAATCGGTGCAATGCTCATATTAACAGCATTTGCCATGCTTATTTTGTTCTTGGGTGCAGGCGCAGCAGGTGCAAGTACTTTACAAAACTCAGGTGCCCCTCTGGTAGATGCTTTGGTTAAAGTTTATGGCACCAACACTTGGCTTGCGACATTCGTAAACTTTGTGGGTTTAGCTGGTTTAATCGCAAGTTTCTTCTCAATTATCTATGCCTATTCACGTCAAATCTTTGCATTGTCACGAGCTGGATACTTACCTACTTCACTCTCTTTAACCAATAAAAATAAAGCCCCTTATCTGGCAATTATTATTCCGGGCATTATCGGGTTCTTACTTTCACTCACAAAAGAAGGCGATTCACTCATTTTAATCGCGGTCTTTGGTGCCACCATTTCCTATGTGTTGATTCTTTTATCCCACATCAAACTGCGCTTATCTAAACCCGATATGCCTCGCCCTTATAAAACTCCAGGAGGAATCATCACTTCAAGCATTGCACTAGTTTTAGCAGTCGCTGCTGTGGTCGCAGGTTTTGTTGTTAATCCGAAAGTGTGGTTTATTGCTGCCGGTATCTATGTCGTATTTATTGCTTACTTTTTGTTCTACAGCCGCTATCATTTAGTGAAAGGAACACCAGAAGAAGAGTTTGCAAATATTAAAGCCGCAGAACAAGAACTATAAATAAAAGGATGTAACTATGAGTTATCGCAATATTGTCGCCAATCAACAGTATCACTTTGCTGACCTAAAAACGTTAATGGCCAAAGCTACACCGTTACGTTCAGGCGATGAGTTAGCAGGTGTAGCTGCCAGAGATGCAACCGAACATGTTGCGGCACAAATGACTTTGGCTGATGTGCCATTAAAAACCTTTTTAAATGAAGTTGTAATCGATTATGAAACTGATGAAATTACACGACTGATTATTGATGAACATGATCTGGCAGCCTTTGCCCCTATTTCACATTTTACAGTAGGCGATTTTAGAAATTGGCTACTTGGAGAAGATGCCACTCCAGAAAGCTTAAAAGCATTAGCATCGGGTTTAACTCCAGAAATGGTGGCTGCTGTCAGCAAAATTATGCGCAATCAAGATTTGATTTATGTCGCCAGCAAATGTGAAGTGGTCACCCAATTTCGCAACACAATTGGTTTAAAAGGACATCTTTCTACCCGTTTACAACCGAACCACCCTACCGATGATGTGCTCGGTATTTCAGCCAGTATTTTAGATGGGTTGATGTATGGCAATGGTGATGCCGTAATTGGCATTAACCCTGCCACGGATAACCTGCATAATTTGTCAGAGCTACTGAAATTGCTTGATCATGTCATTCAGGAATATCAAATTCCAACGCAATCTTGTGTACTTACGCATATCAGCTCAGGCATTCAACTGGCTGAAAAAAATGTACCGATTGATTTAATGTTCCAATCAATTGCCGGCACCCAACTGGCTAATGAAGGTTTTGGAATTTCACTTGATTTACTACAAGAAGGATATGAAGCCACCCTCTCACTCAAGCGCGGAACCATTGGACAAAACGTCATGTACTTTGAAACAGGTCAAGGCAGTGCCCTATCAAGCAATGCTCATCACGGCGTTGACCAACAAACATTAGAAACTCGTGCCTATGCGGTGGCCCGTAAATACAATCCGCTTTTAGTGAATACAGTCGTTGGTTTTATTGGCCCCGAATATCTCTTTAACGGTAAACAAATTATACGTGCAGGACTGGAAGATCACTTCTGCGGTAAGTTACTTGGCGTGCCAATGGGCTGCGACATTTGTTATACCAACCATGCCGATGCCGACCAAAATGATATGGATGTACTTCTTACTCTATTTGGCGCCGCAGGCATTAACTTTATTATGGGGATTCCGGGTTCAGACGATGTCATGCTTAACTATCAAACCACTTCCTTTCATGATGCTCTCTATTTAAGACAACTCTTAGGTTTAAAACCCGCTCCTGAGTTCTCCGCTTGGCTTGAACAACAAGGGATTTTTAAACAGCAAAACTCTCAAATTTGTTGGGCAGACCATATGCCTGACCAATTCTCTCGTCTGCTTATGAACTAGGGAGAACACCATGAAACTTAATCGTGATATTCAATATCCATCCTCTACCCATCAGGATCAGTGGGAAAAGCTCAAACAGTTTACCGATGCCCGCATTGCTCTGGGTCGTGCAGGTTGTAGTATCCCAACACGCGCCTTACTTGAGTTTCAGTTGTCTCATGCACAAGCAAAAGATGCAGTTTATCAAGAGATGGATGTTTCCTACCTCTCGGAGCAATTAGCACAGCAGCAGCTGCAAAGTTTTCATATACAAAGTAATGCACCTAATAAAGAAATTTATCTTAAACGTCCAGATTTGGGGCGCCAACTTTCAAATCCATCAAAAGATACCTTAATTAAGAAGTATGCAGAAAACCCGCAACAGTATGATGTTTGTATTGTGGTAGGTGACGGTCTCTCTGCAAGAGCGATTGAAGCAAATGCTATCGTATTTATTGCAGCGCTAAGTGAACAAATTCAGCAAGAAAATTGGAGCCTTGCCCCGATTGTACTTGCAACAGGAAGCAGAGTTGCTTTAGGCGATGAAGTTGCAGAAATTTTTAAAGCATCCATGTTAGTCATGCTGATTGGAGAACGCCCTGGTTTAAGCTCTCCTGACAGTATGGGGATTTACTACACATGGAATGCATATTCAGGCTGTCTCGATTCCAAACGCAACTGTATTTCAAATGTTCGCTCAGCAGGTTTAAGTATTCCGGTTGCTGTACAACGTTTAATGGCATTAATGAGAAAATCAAAACAGCTTGGCTTTTCAGGAGTGAATTTAAAAGATGAACATCAACTTTCAAATATCGACCATAATGAAAACGCAAAGCTTTTATTTTAAATAGCAGGTTACGCGTAGATATTTCTTCCCTACAAAATATTTATGCGTAACAAGATTATCTTAACGAAAAATAGCAATTTTCAGGTATTGACGATTTGTATGGATATTTTCTTCTTTATATTTATCGCTATACTCCACCTATTGATCTTCTCTAAATCATTTGTATGAACACAACAAACGCCTTCCCTAAAACTATTTATGCCATTCAGCATCTTGCTTTCGAAGACCTAGGTTCATTAGAAGATGTTTTTTATCAACTTGGGTTTCGTGTCCGCTATTTTGAAGCAGGTGTGGATGATTTAACCCCTGCTTTTACACATGACGGTTTAACTATTATTTTAGGCGGCCCAATCGGAGTTTATGAAACCGAAGATTATCCGTTTTTAAAAGATGAAATCGCTTTACTTAAACAACGCTTGGCAGCAGATAAACCTACACTTGGTATTTGCCTAGGCGCACAGCTTATTGCTCATGCACTTGGGGCCAAAGTATATGCAGGCCATCAAAAAGAAATTGGCTGGGGAACCTTAAGCTTAAGTTTACGTCCTAATCAGGTATTATCACCTTTGCTTAATAATGTGCATGTTTTACACTGGCATGGCGACACTTTTGACTTGCCTGAAAACGCAGTGTTATTAGCTAGTTCAGAGATTTATACTAATCAGGCATTTGAAGTTGGAAATAATATTCTTGCCTTGCAGTTTCATATTGAAACAACAGAAGAAAATTTTGAGAAATGGTTAATTGGCCATACATGTGAACTTCGTAATGCCAAAATTTCAATTCCGAAACTACGAGAAGAAAACTTGCAATATGCTCAAGCACTTGAACATGCTGCATTTGAAGTTATTCAAAAGTTTCTAAAACGAATCGGATATAGTGGTTAAATTAGAAATTTTCTAATATCTACAAAGGTTAGAGTTTACCATTTGGTATTAATTGTTTATTTTTCAAGCAAAGGAAAGTTTATATTCTATCTTTGGAAACATTTCTTAAAATTTTCAGTGTATTATTAATTTGTAACATAAAATATACGCTGAATTACTATGGATATCTGGAAATTTATTAAAAGCTTTAATACGGTCAATACTTATTTATTGCTTTCATGCGTTCTCCTCATCATCTTAGTTCTTTATTTTTATGTGATTAACCCGGCCTAAGCTACTTTGCCAAGGACGTTAATCATAAAGAAAAAGAAAATATGAGAAGACACCTGAATAAAAAGCCCAACTTTACAGTTGGGCTTTTTATATTTTCTGTTTACTCACCACATGATATTCGTCTTGAGAAAAAGTAAGAGATAATCAATCTCAACTATCTACTCACAACATGTTGTTCGTCTTGCGAAAAAGTAAGAGATAATCAATCTCTTACTTTTTCTCAGGCTTGAAGCTGTCTTTTAAGTCAAGAACACGGTTAAACACAGGCTTCTCAGGAGTATGATCGTATTGATCAGCAACGAAATAACCTTCGCGTTCAAACTGGAAGCGATCTTCTGGCTTCGCTTGAGCTAAAGCAGGTTCGATCACAGCTTGAACCACTTTCAAGGAATCTGGATTTAAGTTTGCTAAGAAATCATCACCAGTTTCAGGGTCAGCTTCTGTAAACAACCGATCATAAATACGTACTTCAGCAGGAATACCTTTAGTTGCAGATACCCAGTGAATTACGCCTTTTACTTTGCGGCCTTCAGGATTTTTACCTAAAGTCTCCGGATCGATTGAACACTTCAGCTCAACGACTTCACCGTTTGCATCTTTAATGACTTCATCACACTTAATCACATATGCATGGCGTAAACGAACTTCACCATCAGGAATTAAACGTTTAAAGCCTTTTGGCGGTACTTCTTCGAAATCTTTACGGTCAATATAGATTTCTTTAGTCAATGGAATAACGCGCTCACCCATATCGACATTAGGATGACGAGCATGGGTAAGGTCTAAATCTTCCGGTAAGTTCGTAAGTGTTACTTTTAATGGATTTAACACTGCCATACCGCGCGCTGCCGTATTCTCTAAAGATTGACGAATACAGAACTCAAGCATTGCGACATCCACACTACCGTCAGTTTTAGACACACCTACACGTTTACAGAAATCACGTAGGCCTTCTGGTGTGAAACCACGGCGACGCATACCGACAACCGTTGGCATACGAGGATCATCCCATCCATTCACATAACCGCCTTCAACCAATTTACGTAATTTACGTTTAGACGTAATGGTGTAATCTACGTTTAAACGAGAAGATTCGTACTGATGCGGCACAGCTTTAGACTTAACTTTTTCAACAATCCAGTCATAAAACGGACGGTGGTCTTGGAACTCTAATGTACAAAGTGAATGTGTGATTCCTTCGATCGCATCAGACAATGGATGAGCATAGTCATACATTGGGTAGATTTTCCACTTATCGCCTGTTTGGTGATGCTCTGAATGTAAAACACGATACAAAATTGGGTCACGCATATGTACATTCGGGCTTGCCATATCAATTTTGGCACGTAAAACAGCTTCACCTTCTTTAAGTTCACCATTGCGCATTTTTTCAAAACGAGCAAGGTTTTCTTCAACAGAAGCATCACGATATGGCGAATTTTTACCTGGCTCAACAAAGCTACCACGATTTAATTTGATTTCTTCTGGAGACTGCAAATCAACATATGCATCGCCTTGTTCAATCAACTGAATTGCCCAAGCATAAAGCTGATCAAAATAACCGGAAGCATAACGTGGTTCGCCATTCCAGCTAAATCCAAGCCACTTCACATCATTGGCGATCCCATCAACATACTCTTGTTCTTCCGCATCCGGGTTGGTATCGTCAAAACGTAAATTACAAAGACCATTAAACTCTTCAGCAACGCCAAAGTTGAGGCAAATTGCTTTTACGTGACCAATATGTAAATAACCATTTGGTTCTGGCGGGAAACGCGTTACGATTTGTTTGGCACGTCCGGCAGCTAAATCATCGGTAATGACTTGGCGAACAAAATCTAATCCAGCCTGTTGTTCTTGCTGCGCAGAATCGACAGAGGCATGAGTATTCGGTGTCGGGTTGTTTGGCAGGTTCGAGACAACATCATTAGGCTTCATAGTGTATCAATCACTTCTTTGTAGATAAAATTTCGAAAAAATAAACGCTATCTTCATTTTTCACAAAGATTTTAACGTTTTTTACTTGCCTTGTAGTTTACAGTTTGCTTATGCTTCTCTCAACCAAAAACCCATGGTCAATTTGCCCATGTTTAGGAGATTAATGTAATGAGTTTTCCTCAAGTCGAATTAAACACCAACAAAGGTCGTATTGTTCTTGAGCTTAACACTGAAAAAGCACCGAAAACGGCTGCTAATTTTCTAGAATACGTACGTGACGGTTTCTATGATGGCGTGATTTTCCACCGCGTTATTGACGGTTTCATGATCCAAGGTGGTGGCTTTGACGAAAACTTCAAAGAAAAAGCAACTCGTGATGCGATTGAAAATGAAGCTGACAACGGTTTAAGCAACGATGTAGGTACCATTGCAATGGCACGTACTCAAGCTCCACACTCTGCTTCTGCACAATTCTTCATCAACGTAAAAAACAACTCTTTCCTAAACCATACTTCAAAAACTGCACAAGGTTGGGGTTATGCTGTATTCGGTAAAGTTGTTGAAGGTATGGACGTTGTAGAAGCAATCAAAGGCGTACGTACAGGTAACCGTGGTTATCACGCTGACGTTCCTTTAGAAAACGTTGTTATCGAATCTGCTAAAATTATTTCTGAATAATTTTAGGATAAAGCTGTGACTTATCTGTTTATTTCAGATTTACACTTGTCACCTGAACACCCTCGACTCGTTCGAGGGTTTTTAGATTTGTTGGTACATTATCAAAATAAACAAACACAGCTTTATATTTTAGGTGATTGGTTTAATGCTTGGATTGGTGATGACTATTCAGCGCCTTGGCTCGATGAAATTGTCGAGGCTTTAAAAGTATTTAACCAAAAAGGCAATCGCGTTTATTTCCAAGTGGGTAACCGAGACTTTGCTTTAAATCAGGTTTTCCTAGATAAGTTTAATGGTGTATTACTTCCTGATATTTATTATCTCAACATTGCAGGTCACCAATACCGTTTGGAACATGGCGATGCGTTATGTACTGATGATATTTCCTATCAAAGATTTAAAAAAATTATCCGAAATCCCTTCCTAATTGCTTTTTTACGCCGCACCCCCTTGAGTTTCCGTACAAAACTGGTCAATGGTTTTCGCAAAAGAAGTCATTCAGACAAACAGCAAAAAAGTTATGAAATTATGGATGTAAATGAACAAGCTGTTCTCTCTGCCCTCACAGATGTAGATATACTTATTCATGGACACACTCACCGTCCAGCAATTCATCAATTACAACATAAACAGCGGATTGTTCTTGGCGATTGGCGTGAAGATCATGCACAAATTTTAGAAATTGATCCATCTTTAAATACGCAACAGCTCGAATTGACTGTCTGGAATTATTAGCTAGAAATTAATCACTTTTTATTTGAACTTTCAATTCTTTAATTTTTTTATTTAAATCAAAATCCCAAATCATACATAGACAGGTAATAAATACAAATTTCCAGTTTATATGTGCATACTTTTGATATTCGATATATAAAATTAAAAGACACAATACAAATGCAAAAATTAGAAAGGCTTTAATAATTCTAATTTCTCGCAGCTTACTTTTTCGATTTATTGGTATTAATTCAAACATTTTCAATAAATTAGTAAAAAATTTATATAAGTATTATATTTCTTTATCACATTAAAATGCAGATGTTTTTCTCTAAAATCGCGTATGATGCCAAAGATTAGAACCCTTCCATTGTAATAAGATTGATATGGAGTAAAGTATGGATTTATTAAATACGGTTAAAAGTCGCTACACCACCAAAGCGTATGATCCTGAGAAAAAAATTCCTCAAGAAAAATTCAATAAGTTATTAGAAATTTTACGCTTTACCCCTTCTTCAGTGAATATTCAACCTTGGCATTTCTTGGTTGCAGACAATCCTACTGCTAAAGAACGCATTGCCAAAGCCTTAACAGGACGATATGCCTACAATGCACCCAAGGTTCTTGAGTCATCACATACCCTTGTATTTTGTACAAGAACAGATATTTCACCCGAATATTTAAATCAGTTACTTGAACAAGATGATTTAAGTGGCCGTTTTAAAGATGAGAAAGCCAAACTTGGTCAAAAGGATACTCGTCATGGCTATGTTGAGTTTTACCGCAATGAGCAAAAGAATTTATTCGGCTGGATGGAAAATCAAACTTTTATCGCTTTAGGACAACTACTATTTGCAGCTGGTCTTGAAGGCATAGATGCAACCCCAATGGGTGGCTTTGACGAAAATGTTTTAAATGAAGAATTTGGCTTAAAAGAAAAAGGCCTGCGTAGCTCTGTAATTGTTTCACTGGGTTATAGAAGCGAAAATGACTTCAATGCGAAATTGCCAAAATCTCGTCTGCCGGATGAAGTTATTTTTACACATTTATAAGAATTTAGTGGAGTTCAAAAGAACAGTCTTTTGAACTCCTATTTCATAGCTAAGGCTAAACTCACTAGTCCGCTTATTCCCAAAATCGTTCCTAAAATCGTTGGTAATTTTAATTTTTCTTTATATAAAACTACGCCACAAACTATTCCAAGTAACACGACCAAAATATTCATACTCGCAAAGACAATGGCCGGAGAATCTTTGAGTAAAATATGCGCTTTAACGTATAGGGCAATGTTTGAAAAATTTAGTACGCCTAGCATTAACCCAGCAAAAGTATTTTTAAAATGCCATGCTGAATTTTTTTGAAATATTAAATAAATAATCGATAAAACAAAGGCCGTTATAAAAATTAGATTTAAAGTCAAAGTAAACTGTAGGCCTAAGCTACTCGTATATTTTAACAAGATATCTACAGCGGCATATCCAAACCAAACACTCATCAAAGCAAAAATTGCTTTTTTTGACTGAGATCCGGAAGACTCGTTGAAATGACCTAATAAAATTAAGAGAACAGCAAAAATTCCCAAACCTATCCCTAATAATTTAAGAGAATTAAACTGCTCTTGGAAAAAGAAATAAGCCGCCAATAAAGAAAGTACCACGGACAGCCGCTGAGCAATTTCGGTTTTGACAATACCTGCGTACTCTAAAGATTTAGCAAGGCATAAAAAAATACTCGGTAGAATGACGCCTAAAGCCGCTATTAGCCACCAAGGTGTATGTTGTATAGAAATATGCTGAATATCTGGCTGAAACCACAGATAACATAGCAAGCTGGCACTTGCGTAATTCCATGCAATCATTTGCATGGGTTGATATCCCTTTTTCTTTAAATTTTTAAGTAGTACAGAAACCAGAACACTGCACAATGCTGCAGCAAATATTAATACCATTTGCAAAGAACCTATTAATCTAAATTTTAAGAAACAGAGATGGACCGCAGGTAGCTTTAATATGCTTTTTTATATTTTTAAAGCCATAAAAAAACCAGTCATCACTGACTGGTTTTTTTCAAGCTAATCAATTAACGATTGTTTTCGTCGTCTTGACCATCTTCAAATTTAGAATCGTTATCAAAACCGCCTTGATGTCCGCCGAAGCCGCCTTGACCACCGAAGCCGCCTTGACCACCGAAGCCACCTTGACCACCGAAGCCGCCTTGACCACCGAAGCCACCTTGACCACCGAAGCCACCTTGACCACCGAAGCCACCTTGACCACCGAAGCCAGCACCTTGAGCACCACCAAAGCCAGCGCCTTGACCACCGAAGCCACCTTGACTACCACCCTGAGCTGGGAAACCTGCACCTTGTGCACCTGCTGGACGTGGGTTACGAGCTGGAACAACTGTAGAAATTGCGTGTTTGTAAACCATTTGACTTACAGTATTTTTTAATAAAACAACATATTGGTCAAAAGATTCAATATGACCTTGTAATTTAATACCGTTAACAAGGAAAATAGAAACTGGGATGCGTTCTTTACGGAGAGAATTTAAGAACGGATCTTGTAAAGTTTGACCTTTAGACATTTTTAACTCCAAAAAAAATTTTTAAATCAGCGCAAAAAAACTATCTTTATTTTTCAACTAAAAATTATAAAAAGACAGTGTGCAAATTTTGCTTTATCCATAAGAGTTTCGCAAGTCTTCTTTCGCCTGCTTTATCGTCAAGTAAGTTTTAAAATCGTGTATTTCTTGCAAAGAACGTAACCACGTATATTGACGTTTGGCAAGTTGTCGTGTTGCAAATAAGGCTTTATCCTCCATTTCCTGCTTTTTTTTGAGACTCATATCACTTTTTAATAGAAATTCTAGAGCTTGTCGATAACCAACAGAACGCATAGAGGGTAAATTTTCATCTAAATCGTATTTTTCAATTAGAGACTCGACTTCACTCAAAAAACCGATATCCCACATTTTGCTTAATCTTTGCTCAATGCGTTGATGTAATTCTAACCGATCTGGAAGTAAAGCGTAGTTATGAAATGTGTATCGATATGGTACATTTTTTGGTTGTTCTGCCTGCAATTTGGTAATTGGTTGACCTGTAATACGGTAAACTTCCAACGCCCGAATAATTCTTTGTTTATCAGAAATCTTAAACTTCACTCCAGCCGCCGGATCTACTGCTACCAGCTCATCATAAACAGCTTGCCACCCTTCATTTGCTGCTTTTTCTTCAATTGCTGCGCGAACATTTGCATCTGCACTTGGCAAGTTACTTGATAATCCTTCTAAAAGAGCTTTGAAATACAGCATGGTTCCTCCTACCAAAATAGGAGTTTTACCACGTGAATGCATCTCATCAATTAAAGCACAAGCGTCTTCAACAAACTGAGCAGCCGAATAGACCTCAAGTGGAGTAATAATATCAATTAAATGATGCGGATATAGCTCCTGCTCTTCACGCGTTGGCTTAGCCGTACCAATATCCATATCTTTATATACAAGTGCAGAATCAACTGAAATTAATTCAAAATTTCCACGTTCATAGAGTTCACATGCCAAAGCGGTTTTTCCGCTTGCAGTCGGTCCCATTAAATTGATGACGGGCAATTGGTTTGACATGTAAAACTACTCTCCTCGAGCAAATAATTTATCTAGTTGAGATAATGGAAATGCACGCCAAGTTGGGCGACCATGGTTACATTGGCTCGCAAATTCGGTTTGTTCCATTTGGCGAAGTAAAGCATTCATTTCTGAGAGACTAAGTTGTCGATGAGCACGTACTGCACCATGACACGCCATACCAGCTAACAGTTCATCACGCTTTTGCAATAAACCTTGTGCTTCATCATTTGGATCTAAGTCATTGAGAAGTTCGGGAATAAGATTTTCAAAATCCGCTTTTTGCAAAATAGCCGGCACACCACGCACAATGACTTGCTCATCGCCATATAAATCAATCTCTAACCCTAAGCGTTCAAGCTGAGGTTTTAAATCCTCAACACGAACAGCTTGCATACGACTAATTGAGATCACTTTAGGGATAAGCAACTGTTGAGATGTCCAAAACTCAGGTTTATCCCAAGCATTTTTCATTTGTTGCAGCAAAATACGCTCATGTGCTGCATGCATATCAACAATAATCAGGCCTTCAGTATTTTGCGCCAAAATATAAATTCCATGAAGCTGGGCAATTGCGATACCTAATGGAAATTCATCTACCTTAGCGACAGGCTCAATACTTTCATCAACTGAAAAATTAGCAGGTTGATCACGTAATGGTGCCAAGTAAGTCTTTAATGCATTATTTAACTGCGCAGAACCATTATATTTTGGAGTTTGTTCCGCATAATGAACAGATTGGGGACGACTATTATTAAAATCAGTTAAAAGCTCAGTAGAAGGCTGATAACCATTTGGCTTGTCTACTGCTGTATCAGCGGCTTGCGCTGTACGGTGCAATGTAAATTGTTCTTGGTATTTAGGCTGCGGTTGTACCGAAAGATTTTGAGTATCGTCCACTTTCATGGCTTGTGCTAAATCAGCACTAGCTGTCTGAAATTGTGCTAGCGTTTCTTTAGCATAATGTCTTACAAACTCATGTACTTCACGTTGATTTAGAAAACGAATCTCATGTTTCGTCGGGTGAACGTTAACATCAATATTTTCAGGATCGACTTCTAAGAAAAGTAAATAAGATGAATGCTGATGGCCATGTAAAATACCGTCATATGCCATTCTTAAAGCATGTGAAATGGTTTTATCTTTCACAATTCGGCCATTTACATACACATATTGTAAGTCTGCTTGGGCACGTGCATCTGAAGGATGCCCTAGCCAACCTGACAAACGCATGTTAATACTTTCGGCATCGATCCAGTAAGCATTTTGAACAAACTGTTGACCCAATAATTGCTGTACACGCTGAAATCTTAATTCACCACTATCTGCTATTGGTAAATTAATCCGAATATTATCGTTATGCTCAAGTACAAAACGTATATCAAAATGCGTTAAAGCCAAACGGCGTACAATTTCTTCAATATGCCCAAATTCAGTGGTTGGCTTTTTTAAAAATTTACGGCGAGCA
Source organism: Acinetobacter sp. OYA S30 (assembly GCF_033599315.1). NCBI lineage: Bacteria > Pseudomonadati > Pseudomonadota > Gammaproteobacteria > Moraxellales > Moraxellaceae > Acinetobacter > Acinetobacter sp. OYA S30. The sequence continues at coordinate 145,318 of NZ_JAWVAV010000003.1, read as the reverse complement.
GGTACATTAAAAAACAAGTCCTGAACTCGAATATGGGTGCCTTTTTGTGCAGCAACAGCTTGGACTTGTTGATGATCAAAGGCGGTACCATTCACCTCAACCTGATGACCAATTCCGCTTTCATCTTGGCTACTGGTTAAAGTCAATCGTGAAACTGCTGCAATAGAAGCAAGTGCTTCACCACGGAAACCTAAGCTAACAATGGCATGTAAATCTTCTGCTGTTTTAATTTTACTGGTTGCATGGCGCATCACTGCCAATGGTAAATCATCAGGATGAATCCCATGTCCATTGTCAATAATCTCGATTAATGTTGAGCCGCCTTGTGCAATCCGCACAATTAACTCGGTTGCACCTGCATCAATTGAGTTTTCTAATAATTCTTTTACGACCGATGAAGGACGTTCAATCACCTCACCGGCAGCAATCTGGTTCGCTAACGCGGCGTCTAATGTATGAATACGACGTTGTGTTAGCTTTTCATCAGTCATGAAGCTGTTCCTGCAAAGTCTGGTACAAATGCTCTGTTGGTAAAGTTAAGGTGACGAAACGATTGAGTTCATCATCTGATTTTTGAATATCAATGATGATATCTGCCTCAGGGATTTCGTCTCCACCTTTCGATGGCCACTCAAATAAAAATAGTGCATCCTGAATATCTAGATAATCACGGATTCCCATTAATTCAAGTTCGTACGGATCATTGAGACGATATAAGTCAAAATGAAAAATTTCTTTATTATTGATTTTATATGGTTCAACCAACGTATACGTCGGACTTTTAACCGAGCCTTTATGCCCTAGAGCTTGCAAAAAATAACGGGTCAATGTCGTTTTACCGGCGCCCAAATCTCCAATCAGATAAATCACACCAGCTTGAACATGCTGCGCCAATGCCTGAGCTAAACGCTGGGTATCTTCTTCATGATTTAAGACCATTTTCAATGAATACGACATAACACACATAACATGATTCAAAATAATCGATATGATACCATTGCCCTGCTTTAAAGCCTACTTAAGTGCTTAACGTTGGCTTTTTTTACATCACATTTATCAAATATTGACACACTTTTATGTCTAGCCCGATTGAATTTTTCCCACCTATGATTGATGGCGTAAGCGCAAGCCAAGTCTATCTTCCTCCACAAACGACAGCACAAACCATCTATCAATTTCTTTGCGAAAATTTTCCTCATATAAAAGCAACAGAGTGGCAGCAGCGTTTTCAAGATGGGCTTATTTACGCGGCAAATGGCGAAAAATTAACATTAAACAGCTCTTATATAGCAAACACACATATTTTTTATTACCGATTCCTTGCTAACGAAGTACATGTTCCCTTTGAGCATCAGATTTTATTTGAAAATGATGACTTGCTTGTTGTAGATAAACCCCATTTTTTAACGATTAGCCCAACAGGACAATATGTACAAGAAACATTATTAGTCCGATTAAAAAAGCAAACTGGTAATGAGTTTTTAACCCCGATCCATCGATTAGACCGTGAAACTGCCGGTGTCGTTTTATTTTGCAAACGACCACAGTCACGTGGAATTTACCAACAGTTATTTGCAGATCGTCAAGTCAATAAGATTTACCATGCAATCGCTGCATATAAAGCTGAATTAAAATTTCCTCAGAATTTAAAACTGTATTTAGATAAAGGTACACCCTTTTATACAATGCAGGTAATTGCACATACAAAAACCAATACCGAAACTAAAATTGAGCTGATTGAACATAATCACTCATGGGCTAAATATTGTTTAACGCCAACCACCGGAAAACAGCATCAACTCCGCGTCCATTTAAATCATTTGGGAATTCCGATTAAAAATGATCCGTTTTATCCAATAGTTCAACATAAATCCGATGATGATTTTTCTCAGCCCTTACAGCTTCTAGCTAAGCAAATTTCTTTTATAGACCCGCTAACAAAACAGGAAATGGTTTTCAATTCACAGCTTGAATTGGCACTGTAATCGCATCGTAATGACAAAAAGATTATTTTTTATGCTGAAAGACATTGAAATTACATTCCGATGGTTTAAAATAAATCCCTAAAAATTAAAAATCATTTGGTTTTGTTATTCATGCGAAAAACAGAAGTTTATCAGGTTCGACTTGACTCCCAAGAGAAAAAACAGGCTTTTGCTGTTTTTAAACAATTGGGGATTACCCCTGCCCAAGCAGTACGACTGTTCTTTAAACAAGTCGTCTTAACCAAATCTATTCCTTTTGCGATCGAAAACCAGAATATTAATATGGAACAATTATTAAAACTGAGAAAAGCAAAAGCATCTTCATTAAATCAGAACGCTTCAACTTTAAATGAAGATGATGACCATGAAGATTTATTTGAAGAGTTAAATGCACTATTAGGTGAAAGTGACAAAACTTAACGGTGTTGCATTTTTAAACAACTTTTAACGTCAATTCGCTTCTTTTTTAGTTATGCTCTCTTTGTAAAAATATAAACATAAATACAAGGAGCGCCTAATGATTGTAAGACGAGCGACCTATGAAGATCTAAGCCAACTCGCTGTCCTATTTGATGAATACCGTCAATTTTATGGTGCATCTTCTAATCTCGAAGAATCCCATCATTTTTTAAAACAACGTTTTGAGAATAAAGAGAGCGTATTTTTCATCCATATTAAGGACGAAAAAATTACTGGATTCGTATTGCTTTATTTAGGTTTTTCTTCAGTTGCTTGTTCAACTTACTACATCTTAGATGATGTATATGTTACCCCCCTATTCCGTCGTCAAGGCTCAGCAAAACAGCTCATTGATACAGCGATTTTATTTGCAAAACAAGAAAATGCTTTACGTATTAGCCTAGAGACCCAATCGAATAATCATGAATCTCACCGCCTCTATGAAAAAATGGGATTTATTAGAGACAGTGAGTTTCAGACATTTCATTGTTTTCTTAAATAAGATTTTGAGCGAGTTGTTTTTCCTGCTCCGACAAATATACCCAATTCCCTTCCTCAATTTCAGGTAAAACCAATTGTCCAATTTGATGTCGATGTAATTTCTCGACTTTATTGCCTACGGCGGCAATCATCCTTTTGACTTGATGATAAACACCTTGATGAATAGTCATCGTTAATTGATGAGTTCCTAGTAGTGCTACATCTGTGGCAGCAAATACCCCCTTTTCTTGGTGTAAATTAACACCTTGAGTAAGCATTTCAATTTGCTCAGGGGTTACGGGGTCGTAAGTTGTAACGTGATAAACCTTTGGTACATGTTTACGAGGATGAGTTAAAGCTTGTAGATATTTACCATCATCAGTAAGTAAAAGCAGACCCGTTGTGTCTTGATCCAAGCGTCCAACCGCCTGCACACCACGATGAATCATGGTCTCAGGCAGTAGGCTAAAAACACTTTGATGATGCTGAGGATGATGAGAACACTCAAAACCTTGAGGTTTTCTTAGAGCAATATAAATTTTTTCTCTATATTGATAATTTTGACCAAAAACGGAAAACTCAAAATTTTCTGGGGAGAACTGCTTTTTGAGATCACTCACAACCTCCCCATCAATACTTACTGAACCATTTTTTATTAACTGCTGACAATATTTACGTGAACCAAACCCTTGTGATTGTAAAATTTTTTCCAGCAGCATAAAGCTTTCTCTTTAAAACGAAACCATTATTTTAACGTAATTTTAGTGTTTTATTACCTTCTGCTTTATCATCTTCGCATTTAACTTCATTAACTTTGAATTATTCTTCAATAACACGATAAATTTTTTCGTTTTGTTCACTTTCAAATAGCAATTCTGTAGTGGGTAAGATCACCTCATTATCTACAATAATATGTTCGATACGCTGACTTAGCTTTAAAGGCTCATTTTCATGTTCAACTAAATTCTTCTTTAATTGAGCTTTCGCGTCATGAATTTGATCAAATTGATCTTTGATCTTGATATCTATAATATCCATAAGATTAATCCTGTACTCATGAGTAGTGATTATTTTTATATCACACTCTCTCAAAAGAATACTTTTTAAGTTGTTAATTTATATAACATTGTTTCCAAGCGTAACCACAGATAAAACTCTTTATCATTGAGTCATATACAAGAAAATTTCCACTAAAAAGCCTTTGTTTGATCTTTTTTAACCTTAAAAGCTCTGACATTTTGGCTCTCAATTATTATACAATTCAAATTATTTGCTTTTCTTGCCGCTTCTCATGCTTGCCCAATTTGATGTTAATTTAGTTGTTTTATTAGTTTTACTTATCTGCGGTTTACTAAGTCAAAATGCAGCTGTAACCATCGCAGCAGGTATTTTAATCGTCATAAAAATCACACCATTAAATCAATTTTTTCCTTATATTCAGGCACATGGACTAAACTTAGGCATACTTATTCTAACAATTGGGGTACTCACCCCTATTGCAAGTGGCAAGCTTAGTGGAGAGAGTATTTTAAAATCCTTTATTAGTTTTAAATCTTTGGTCGCTATTGCAATTGGTCTGCTCGTCGCGTGGCTAGGTGGTCGTGGTGTAAAACTTATGTCGAGCCAACCTGATGTTGTGGCAGGCTTACTTATTGGTACGGTTGCAGGTGTAGCGTTACTCCGTGGTGTACCTGTTGGCCCGCTGATTGCAGCAGGTCTATTATCTTTGTTTATAGGTAAATAAAAGGCACCCGAAGGTACCTTTTAATAAATGCTTAGGCTAAATAAGTACTTTTAGCCTGAATAGTAAGAAGTGCGTTTTAAAGAAAACTTTTCTAGCTGCTTTAAGAAACCTTCAAAGTAGCTCTTCTCTTTTTCTTCAGTTCGATAACCTGCATACAATGTACGTCTTAAACCTGCTGGAGAAACACAATCTAAACGGCGGCTAGTCACCCATCCCTTTTGTTCGTATTCATTCACTACCCAATCTGGCAAAGCAGCAATACCTCGGCCACTCGCAACAAGTTGAATAAGCATTTGCGTTAAGTCTGTTGTTCGGATTTGTTTTGGTTGAATATTTGCAGGTATAAACAGTTTCGACATGATATCTAAACGGTGCTTATCAACCGGGTAAGTAATAAGAACCTCTTCTGCGAGATCCTGAACAGTAATATTTTCAGCACGAACCAATCGATGAGTATTTGATAAAACCAAACGCGACTCATATTCAAAAATCGGGAAGTATTCGATTCCTTTTAGTGCGATCGGATCGGCTGTAATAAGTAAATCAAACTCAGCATTTTGTAAAAGTTCATGTGGGTTCGCTTCGAACCCCGAAGCAAAGTCTAAATCGACGTCTGGATATTGCTGACGGTACTGATTGAGTAAAGGCATTAGCCAGTCAAAACAGCTATGACATTCAGATGAAAAAATAATTCTGCCCGTTTGTCCGTGCACAATACGTGTAATATCACTCTGAGTAATCTGAATTTGCGGCAATACATCATCAGCTAACTTAAGTAGGCGTTGTCCTACATTAGAAAAACTAACAGGGCGACTGCGGCGATTAACCACCTCTACCCCATACCAATGGTCTAATTCTTTTAATTGGTGAGAAATAGCCGAGGGCGTTAAGCATAGGTCATTAGCTGCAGCGACCAGTGAACCATGTTCACGTAAAGCAACTAAAGTTTTAAGGTGTCGAATTTCTAACATGGGCACAAGCCTGAATACATAAATTTATCTATAAATTTTCAAGTTATCTCTTGTTTATTACTAAACAGAGTTAACGGAGATAAATCATCACTAATGAATACCATTCATCTTATCACAAAATTAATTAATTTGTCTCAACATAAGTTTTTGTTAATTAGATATGGACTTTACTAACAAATAAAAAATAGACCCAGTCAGATCTATTTTTTTATAAAATGAAATATTCTTACTCGGTCACTTGTAAGCTAACAATCGTATAATTTTGATTTTTAGGCTTTAACCTTAAATCTACTGGAGCTGTGACTTCCATTAAATATTCTCCAGCTTTTGGAAATTTAAGTTCAACTTGTCCTTTATCATCAGCTTTAAAAAGTAGTACTTGTTTATCAGTTGCACCTTTCTCTCTTAAATTAATTTCAGCATAAGGTAGGTTCTTGCCTTTTTCACTTATGGTTAGCTGAACTGCTTGAGTAACTTTAAGCTGGTTAGGATGAACAGAAAAATTAACTTTAACTGGTGTATTTGGAAGTTGAATATCTGAAACTTTACCTTTTGAAAGATAACTTTGTAACACCCATTCTCTTGTTACTTCCTCTGTTTTAATTTTTTTAGTTTTAAGATCAGCAGGAATTAGATAGTCACGCTCTTTTCTTGGCGGAGCTTTATCTGCTGGTAAATCAAAAAATAAATGCCACTCCTTTTGATCATATACATATTTTAAAGGGTAAGTCGCCTGAGTTTGCAGAATATATGTACCGTCTTCCGGTAAAGCAACATCGAAAACAGTTACAGATTTATGTAGGGCTTCAGCATTAATAACTTTAGGATCTTGTTTAGGGGTAATGACGGTAAGCTTGGCATCTTTTAAAGCGTATTCACTATTTAGTGCTTCTTCAGCATAACCAGCTACTACCGGTACTTGTGTCTGCTCAGTTTTATACGCTAATGGCGCAACATAAGGTTCATGAGCAAGGCTGTAACTACATACAAAAATAAGTGATGTTACTAATAATCTATTCATTCTTTCTCGATCCTAATTAGGAAAATTTAAATTTTTACAGACAAATCATAAGCAAATGTATTATACACAAATAAAAATAATTCTTATTATCATTAATAAATTTAAGTTAAAGATTTTTATATAAAAAGAAAAAGGCCAAGTGGCCTCTTTCATTACCTCATTGTTCTTTTACTTTTGGAAAAGCTTGATTAAAGTCAATAAGCTTATAACTTTTTACTAAATCATCTTCACCATAAGTCACTTCATAAGTTGTTTCTTTACCATTAAAGTATGCTTCAGCTGGAGTTCCAAATACTTCCCATAAACCTATTGAGGCAACATCTGCAACCCCATGCCCAAATGCACGACCTACTTTCACCCACTTTGAATAACCTTGCTGGAATGTATAGATTTCAACTCTTGTCCCATCACGGTACTCAGACAATACAGGTGCCCCAAACTCTGCAATAACATAATTACGAGAGCTACCCGGATTTAAAACATTTAAATTTTTTTTACTTGGTTGATTGCCAGCCATAAATACGGCACAACCAGACATAGATAACATAGCCATACCAATAAGGCAGGCAATACATAATTTTCTCACGATTTAACTTCTCTATTTCTTAAGTATTTATACAACTTATTGTAATGCTTAAAGTATTACGCGCTCATCATATCCAATTTGATAAAACAATTCGATAAATTATTCAATATAAAGATAAAATATTCCGGTTTTAAATGTGCAAACTTCCTCTCGAGATTCTAGTTTTTTATTATTTTGGTCTCTTTTCCCTTATACTTTCTTTTTTGAGTTTCCTTTTATTAATTTATTATGGCGTCACCCCAATCCCCTTCATCTTCCCCTCGACATTACTCACTCTTCTTGGCAATTTTTTCTCTCGCAGTAGGCGGTTTCTGTATTGGCACTACAGAATTTGTCGCAATGGGTCTTATTCAGGAAATTGCACACAATTTAAAGATTACAGTACCTGAAGCAGGGCATTTTATTAGTGCTTATGCATTAGGTGTTGTTATTGGTGCCCCTATTATTGCCATTTTGGGTGCCAAAGTACCTAGAAAGACCCTATTGCTTTGCCTCATGCTGTTTTATGGTATTGCCAATGCATGCACAGCTTTAGCACATACCCCAGAAACCGTTTTAGTCTCTCGTTTTATTGCAGGTTTACCTCATGGCGCATATTTTGGTGTCGGCGCTTTAGTCGCGGCTGAACTAGCAGGCCCTTCACGAAGAGCTTCAGCAGTTGCGCAAATGATGATGGGACTGACTGTTGCTACCGTTATTGGCGTACCCTTAGCAACATGGTTAGGTCAACATTTTGGCTGGAGAGCAGGTTTTGAATTTTCAGCAACGATCGCATTCTTTACTTTAATTGCTGTAGCTTGCTTTGTACCGAATATTCCAGTTCAAGCTACTGCCAGCATAAAAACAGAATTAGCTGGTCTTAAGAATATAAATATGTGGTTAACCCTTGCAGTCGGCGCAATTGGTTTTGGGGGCATGTTCTCGGTATATAGCTATGTCTCACCAATTCTCACTGAATACACCAAAGTTAATATCCAGATTGTTCCTATTGCATTAGCGCTGTGGGGCATCGGGATGGTGATTGGTGGTTTAGCTGCGGGTTGGCTTGCAGATAAAAACCTCAATAAAACTATTGTGGGCGTACTCATTAGCTCAGCGATCGCATTTGTAGTCGCAAGCTTTCTAATGAGTAATATCTATAGCGCAATTGGCTCTTTATTCTTAATTGGCCTAACCGTTATGGGTTTAGGTGGAGCTTTACAGACACGCCTCATGGATGTTGCAGGTGATGCACAAACGCTAGCAGCTTCACTTAACCACTCCGCCTTTAATCTTGCTAATGCATTAGGCGCTTTTTTAGGTGGTTGGGTACTGAGCCATCAGATGGGTTGGATTGCACCAATCTGGGTAGGTTTTGTACTGAGCCTTGGTGGCCTTATTATCTTACTCATTGCATTTGCTGTAGAAAAAGCAACTCAAAAAGCCTGAGTATGATCAGGCTTTCGTTGAATCTCTAATCTGTTAACTTTTCACCACAGTGCGGGCAATAACATTTCTTCTCTCTAACAGCTTCTTTCTCTTCTAATACTTTTTCGCGCATAATTTGAATAATCAGATTATGCGCTTGTTCTTTTGGTAGCCCTACTTTTTGTCGAATACGTTCTATTTCAACTTCATCATGCATGATATCAATACCACGCACTTGAAGTAACTCACGGAACTCTTGTTCAAGGCGCTGATTACGCTGGTTAAGTTCATTGGCCAAACCAGAAGCTAAAATACCAGCCGGTAAAGCAGCAATCCCTACCCCTAGAATTGTTATTAAGGCTCCCAATAGCTTTCCTAAACTAGTTACTGGTGTGACATCGCCATATCCGACTGTAGTTAAAGTCACAACCGCCCACCACATTGCTTTAGGAATAGAGCTAAAAGCTTCCGGTTGCGCTTTATTCTCAACGACATAAATACCAGAGGCAGTCATAATAATCATAATGATTAAAATAAAAATCACTGCCTGAAAAGAACCTTTTTCTCGCTTAATCACACATAGCAATATTTGCAATGAGATGAAATAACGAGTTAATTTTAATAATCGAAGTAACCGTAAAATTCTTAATATACGAAGATCTATTCGTACAAAGAAATTTAGATACGCAGGCAAAATTGCCATGAGGTCAATCAGTGCTTCACCACTTTTCATCCATGCTAAACGTTGCTTCCATGCAGCTTGTGTCGGATCACGCTCGACTATACTCCAGAGCCGTAAGAGATATTCAACACTGAAAATTGCAATTGAGACATTTTCAAAGTAGTCAAACCATATACGGTAGCTGTAATACAGATCATTTACTGTTTCTAGTAATACAGCAACTACATTCCCAATAATTAAGAAAACTAAAAAGTAGTTAATACATCTACTTACTGCCGTTTCGTAATCATGATTATGAAGGTTGTTATAGAAGAACCGACGTACTGTCTTCCATGCTAAAATTCGCATACGGATCTGAACCACGTTATATTGAACATATATTAAGCTCACATACGTAAATTCACCACTATAGCGGCCAATAAAATATTTTATTAATTGTATTAGCTAAACAATCATAAATAATATTTCATATTTACTAATTATATTTTAATGAGCTGCAACATATCTAAACTCATTTTCCTCCCACCATTGCACATCATATATACCGGCATGGGACTTCAAAATGACATTAATATAATTTTGTAGCAACATAATATGGTGAGTAATATCTAAGTTTCTAAAAAGAAATCTTCTTAAAATTGGTGTATTTGGTGAAATGAATATTGCAAAACCATTACTGTATTCTTCATAAACGCTAATACCGATATACATCGTAATCTCAGGTAATGGCACTTCTATTTCCCAGCCCCAACGCTCAGCATTTAACTCAATATTTAAGTGATATCTATTTTTTAATATACTATAAATATATTGTGCAATATCTTCAGTTTTCTGTACTAAAGTATTCCCGTCTTCTGCTGATAAATTTTGATCATATAGCTGATAATCATCAAATTTAAATTCAACAATTGTCTTTAGCATTTTTAAATTCCATATATAAAATACCCATGTTCTTTTTAATTATTTTTAAGTTCATACAAATATTTTAAAACAAAATCTTCTTTAATATCTAGCGTTATATTTATTTTTACATTTTATTAGAATAAAACATGATTAATTTATTATTTTAACAATTAAAATATGTACCAATTCTCATTAAAATAAAAAGGAGCTGAATAATCAGCTCCTTTTTTATACTAAATCGACCTATTAAGTCAACTGAGCAGCAGCAATTTTCTTAGTATCTACTTTATCAGCAGCATTTGTATATTCGCCCATTTGGTCGAAATTCAAATATTTGTAGATGTCAGCAGACATACTGTCAATTTGAGCTGCATATTGTTGGTATTCTTCTGGAGTTGGTAATTTACCAAGTACAGCAGCAACAGATGCAAGCTCAGCAGACGCTAAGTAAACGTTAGAACCTTGGCCTAAACGGTTAGGGAAGTTACGTGTAGAAGTCGAAACAACAGTTGTGTTCGGCGCAACACGTGCTTGGTTACCCATACATAATGAACAACCAGGCATTTCTGTACGCGCACCAGCACGGCCATAAGTGTTATAGAAGCCTTCTTCCATTAACTGATGTTCGTCCATACGTGTTGGTGGAGCCAACCATAAACGAGTTGTTAATGAACCGCTTGGTACTTTCTCAAGTAACTGACCAGCAGCACGGAAGTGACCAATGTTAGTCATACAAGAACCGATGAATACTTCATCAATTTTGTCGCCTTGAACGTCAGAAAGAAGTTTTGCATCATCTGGATCGTTCGGGCAGCAAAGGATAGGTTCTTTGATTTCTGACAAGTCAATTTCATACACTTTAGTGTATTCAGCATCAGCATCAGCTTTAAGTAAGCTTGGGTTTGCTAACCATTTTTCCATGTTTTCAACACGGCGAGCCATCGTACGTGCATCACCATAGCCTTGTGAAATCATCCACTTAAGCATTGTGATGTTAGAACGTAAGTACTCAGCAACTTTCTCTTCTGAAAGTGTGATTGCACAACCAGCAGCTGAACGTTCAGCAGAAGCATCAGAAAGTTCGAATGCTTGCTCAACTGTTAAGTCAGTTTCCATTTCTGTTAAGTCGATTTCTAAGATACGACCAGAGAAGATGTTTTTCTTACCTTTTTTCTCAACAGTAAGATCGCCTTCTTTGATTGCATAGTAAGGAATCGCATGTACAAGGTCACGTAAAGTGATACCAGGCTGCATTTTACCTTTGAACTTAACAAGAACTGATTCAGGCATATCAAGTGGCATTACACCAGTTGCAGCAGCGAAAGCTACAAGGCCAGAACCTGCTGGGAACGAAATACCAATTGGGAAACGAGTATGCGAGTCACCACCAGTACCTACTGTATCTGGAAGAAGCATACGGTTTAACCAAGAGTGGATAATACCGTCACCTGGACGTAAAGATACACCACCACGGTTCATGATGAAGTCTGGAAGTGTATGTTGCATTTGTACGTCAACTGGCTTTGGATAAGCAGCAGTGTGACAGAAAGACTGCATTACTAAGTCAGCAGAGAAGCCCAAGCAAGCTAAGTCTTTTAACTCATCACGAGTCATAGGACCAGTTGTATCTTGAGAACCAACTGTAGTCATTTTAGGCTCACAGTAAGTACCTGGACGGATACCTTGACCTTCTGGAAGACCACATGCGCGACCAACCATCTTCTGAGCTAAAGTGAAACCTTTGCCAGTGTCAGCTGGTTGTACTGGAGTACGGAATAATGTAGATGGAGCTAAACCTAAAGCTTCACGCGCTTTAGCAGTTAAGCCACGACCAATGATCAAGTTAATACGACCACCAGCACGTACTTCATCTAAAAGTACTGGAGTTTTAAGTTCAGACTCAGCGATTTGTTCGCCATTTTTGAACGCAGTTACTTTTGCAGCAGCATGATCGATTTTAAGAGTAACTTCGTCACCCATGTTCATGTTAGAAACATCGATTTCTACTGGTAACGCACCAGCATCTTCCATTGTGTTAAAGAAGATCGGAGCAATTTTACCGCCTAAGCACACACCACCGTCTTTTTTGTTTGGAATGTGAGCGATTTCATCACCAAAGAACCAAAGAACAGAGTTTGTTGCAGATTTACGAGATGAACCTGTACCAACAACGTCACCTACATAAGCAACTTGGTTGCCTTTAGCAATGAGTTCTTTAATTTGGCTTAATGGACCAACTTCACCTGGTTTTTCAGGGTTGATACCATCACGCTCATTTTTCAACATTGCATTTGCATGCAATGGGATGTCTGGACGGCTCCATGCGTCTTGAGCTGGAGACAAGTCATCAGTGTTTGTTTCACCTGTTACTTTGAACACAGTGATTTTGATTTCTTCTGGTACATCTTTACGACTAGTGAACCATTCAGCATCAGCCCAAGATTGTAAAACAGCTTTTGCATTTGCATTGCCAGCTTTAGCTTTATCAGCTACGTCATGGAACGCATCAAATACAAGTAATGTTTTTTTCAAAGCTTCAGCAGCCAAGCTACCTAATTCAGCATCATCCAGAAGCTCAACTAAAGGCGCTACGTTATAGCCACCAAGCATCGTACCTAGTAAATAAACTGCACGTTCTTTAGAAACTAGCGGAGATGTCGCTTCGCCTTTTGCAATCGCTGCCAAGAAAGCTGCTTTTACGTAAGCTGCTTGGTCAACACCTGCAGGAACACGGTTTTCAAGCAAATCAACCAAGAATGCTTCTTCACCTGCCGGTGGGTTTTTTAATAACTCAACAAGTTGAGCAGTTTGAGCATCATCAAGTGGCTTCGGTGGGACTCCGAGTGCGGCACGTTCAGCAACGTGTTGGCGGTAAGCTTCTAGCACGGTGTTCATTCCTCTTTTTTTAAAAAATTACTTGTAAATTCCAGCTTTCACAAAGCTTCACAAGTAATATGGACTACAAAATTTTACTAGAGTTCAAGCCAAAAGTTAATGAGCGCGGGGTGTTTCTCCGTGATGCCCATTATTTTGTAACTAAATACCCGTGTATAAATAATGATCTTAATAATGGATTTATCATGCGGTATTTTAAGTTAAAAGAACACTCCACCTTAGTGGAGTGTTTGACGATGTCTTATACACTTAGAATTTTTTGTAGTTTGGCATTTTGTCATGTGGGGTAACCAAACACTCATCTGTCATTTGTTTTCTAATCTTTTCTTGCAAGGCTTCTGGATTCGTTTTTAATTCGTCTTGTGGAATGGCGTAAACTTTTTCAATAATATTAAAGATGAATTTTTTCGTAATTTCGTCTTCAATTTTATTAGCATGCTCAATGGCTTGAGACTTTTCAATTGCTTGCTGACGATCAAACAGAATACTTCTTGCCGCATTCCCCACACTTGTACAATAGCCATGCCATTGCTCTTCAGGTGTTAAAGGCTTTTTTTCTGTACAGCCGACTATTAACATGCCCATTAAAACAAATAAAACTTTTTTCATCATTACTCTACACAGACTATGCTGCCCACATCATACTGAATCTGGCAGACTTTGCAAAAATTCTACTTATATGTCTTTATTTTTGCCCAACTTCAATAAAAAACCGAGATGTTTTCATCTCGGTTTTTAGTGTTCTTAAAGCGTTTAGAATCGCCAGTTATAGAATAAATCTATTGCTCGTTCTAAAGATTGACTTGCTTCCAAATACAAACGGCGGTTCATTTGATAACGCAACGTCAGTTTATTGACTGGAGTAAACACTCCCACACCATAACGAATAAATAAATCAGGTGTAATGTACCCAGTTAAACTTACTTGAGTATCATCCCCTGTACCTTGAGCATCTAATGCAAGACCACTCAAACCAAAAGTACGTCCAATTTGATTCGTTAAAGCACGAGTACCACCCAAGCCCATACTAATACCGGCAGCAGCAATTGTATTGTTCACATCAGATTTAAAGCCTTCTGCATTACTTAAACCACTTGCACCTTCATTAATACGCCCTGTCACGAGTGCATTTAATGCCTCTTGCTCAGAAAGGCCTGCATCATTATAAACTTGAATGTTTGGTGATGTAGCAGTACCAGTGACACGAACCCCAACCATACTACCCTGAACATTTTTATTCGCATCAATATCTAACGTCGGGTTTGCTAATGGACCATTAAAACGGGCAATTGCACGGTTTAAATCTAGGCTTTGACCATAGGCCTCAATTTTCACTTTTTGACTTACACCAATAGCACCCATTGCTCGCATTGCCGTTTCATAACCGCGTTGAGTTAAATTCAAACGTCCCACTAAAGGAATATTACTGTTAAAGCCTTGGAAGATGACTTGATTGCCAATATTTACCGAGATATCTGCACGGATATCCCACGGTTTTGCCGCACGTAAAATTGCAAGTGGGTCCTGACCTTGGCGAACAATACGAACATCTGAAGATGTGTTAACCACCGGTGCAGTTGTTTCAGGCATTGAAATACGTGCACGAGGAACATCTACTGATCCTTTCAAGCTTAAACGCTTATCAAAAGGATACATATCAAGTGTCAAATTCGGATTTGCAATGGCCGTAATTAATGGAGCTTGACGTACAAGTAAGTTATCACCTTTTAAGTTTAACTGTAGACGCGGTGCATTTTTCCAGTCAAAACTACCTTTAAGTAACCCTACACCTTGTCCACTATTGAATGCACCATCAATTGTTGCCATGTCCTGACGAATAGATGAATACACCTGTACATTGGTTAAATTAACCGGCAGGGAAATCATACTGATCGCCCCGTTTTTCAAACGCATTTCGCCCGTAAACTGTGGCTGGGTCAAAGTACCATTCACTTTGCCAGCTAAGGCTAAGGTACCACTCATTGAACGTACATCTTGAATGAATGGTTTTAACACTTTTAACTGTACATCGTTAAAAGCTACCTCTCCATGCATCGGCATAGATGATTGGTATGGATTAATAATAACATTCGCATATCCTGTACCAATATCAGGTGTTTTTACATCGACACGGAACAATAAGCCTTCTGAAATACTTTTCGCAATTACACTCAGTTCATCATAAGCCAAAGTAGTCGGTGGATCTTGCGGGTCTTCCGCTGCTAAGCCCAGTTCACCTTTTCTGGTCACTAAGCGTGCATCAAGCTTAGGATGCCCGCCATTTACCCAAGAGGCTTTAGCATAACCATTAAGTTGGCCAGTCATAGCCAAACCTTCCGGCATGAACGCAGCAAAATCACCTAAATCTAGATTCTGAGTAACAAATGAAATATTACCTTGTGCTTTACTCACACGCACAGGCTGGTCAAGACACAACTGACTATTTGTACTTTGCCAGCAATGTTGCCCAACATATAATTCAGAACGTGCCGATGAGAAAACAACTGGTGCATTTTGATTTTGTGCTAGACGAATTCGGCTTGAATCAAAACTTCCTTTTTGAATTTGCCCTAACCAATCATTCTTCGCATTAAATCCACCTGCTAACTGAACATAGAATTTAGAAACATTATTATTTCCTTGCACTTTTAATAAATGTGCTTTTCTTGTTCCTGTTAAATTCACCTCAGCAGACTGAATTTGACGGCTACCACTACGTAAATTGTCTAATTTTGCTGTTAACTGAGTTGGTGTTGTTTCGGAAGTAGGCAATTCACCCTGGATACGAAGTTTTTTAATACTGACTAATGTATTAAATGCAAAATTATCAACCGCAATATTAGCCGTAGCTTTCAAACGCGGTTGAGATTGGACACTCAAGTCTCCATATGCACGTCCACTTAAACCCGGATACAACTCATAAAGCGCAGGTGCATTCAGCTTAATTTTTAAATTCTGTGCATTACCAGTCGCCTGCAACTGGTTTTGTGCATAAACTAAAAATAGATTATTTGCCTCAAATTGCTGAGGTAAAAAACCTTTTTGGTTCGAATCCATAAGTATGGATAAGTTACCTTTACCTCTGACTGGCTTATTATTCAAATAACCCGCAAGGTTCAATTGTTGAATATCAATACGCTTTAACTTGTCAGACCAGATGCCTTGTGTTTTTACATTTCCTGAAATTTCGCCTTTTACACTAGAGGCAAAATATTGAGGTTTAAAGCGTACTAACGAGCTATTAATATCCCAAGCAATACGGTCTTTTAAATTTAATGCCCCAGTCGCATAGATTTTCCCAGCAACACCATCATGTTGTAACTGACTAATTCGGATAAATTCTGGAGTACCTGCAATAGAAAACTTTAATAGTCCATTGGCTTGATTAAGTGCTTTTAAAGATCCGTCATAATTGACCGCAAAGCCTTTAAAACCACCACCTGCTTTAACATCATTAAATAATAAAGCTGCTGTACTTTTTCCAGCTAGCGCAACCATTTCTTGACCTGCTTGAGCCAAGCGACCTTTTAAATCAATTTTTTCAAGCTGAATAATTTGTTGATTTGGCTTTGCAAAACCGCTGGCTTTAATTGATCCGTTGAGCAAGTTAACTGGCGCCGCTGTATGTATACTTTGTGGATTAAAGTCTTTTGCATTTAATAATGCATTCCATGCCAGCTGACGTTTTTCACTTGGTAATAAGACTTTGGCCTGACCTGTGAGGCTACCCTTTTGAGCCGCAAAACTAAAACTAGGAACATTAAGAATATTATCTTTAACATTCAAAGTTGCTAAATATTGTCCAGCCGGTAATAAGGTCTGTTCATGCTGATATACTTTTGTCGAAACTTTAATATCTTGCTGACCATCTCGCAAAGTCAAATCAACTTGACCACTATCACTACTTAACCAACCTATATATGGCATAGCACGATCTATATTTGCCCAAGCCACATTCATAAACATTGGTTGTGGCTTCTTATTCTTTTCAGGTGCTTGGGTTAGTTTAAGTTTCCAAGATTCATAGCGGTCAAAGTCTACATTGGCAAATACTTCCGTACCTTTTTCCAAAGAGCCAGTTGAAGAAACGGCTGCATCTAGACTTGGCGGCAAGAAATCCTGAACGACCTGTGGAATAGCTTTGTCTTTAGGATTAACATGATCTAGGCGACCTTTGATGTCCCAAGTGACATGATCTTTCCAGTTCACTAATCCTTTAAGATTAACTGCACCCTTCATGACCTGACCGTTAAAATCAGTAATATTCAACTGATGAACCAGATCAGTATTCATTAAGGCGTTGTACTGGCCTTCAGGTAAATTCTCCCCTTTTAAATCTGTCTCAAGTGCTAAGTTGAGTTGTTTAATATCACCTTGAAATTTAATTACACCGTTTTTAGCAAATAATTTTTGCTCAACCAGTAAAGGCAAGTGATAATTTTTGAGTAACAATGCACCTTGCATAGGCACTTCATGACGAACAGGATGTAAAACAACCCAACCTGTTAATAAATCTGGTGTTGTCGTTGCCACACCGGCTTGCAAGGTATCTAAACTACCTCGCGCTGCCACCTTAATATTTTGGATGTTTAAACTTTTTAAAGAAGGAATTCTTAAATCTGCAGTCGCATTCAGTGGATATTTACCGCTAAAGTCCATATTTCCTGTTGCGTTATGAACAGAAAGATACCCCATATCCATACTTGAATTTTCAAATTTCAGTTTTGTCTCTGACCACAAAGCATCATTTAAATGAACATCATGGAAATTTACGACAGAACCTGAATTTTTAATTTCTAAATGATCAACATCTCCAACATCTACACGAAGCACAAATGGTAATTTAATGGGTTTAAACTCAAATGGCTTATCCGATGGCGGAGCTTTGTTAATAATAACTAGGTTACGGACATCTGCATTGCTCAAATGCACTTCTTTTTCTAATATTAAAGAACGCCACCCTAAACGGACATCAGCTCTATCTAAAGTAACGTCAACTTCTTTTAACTGAACAATAATATTTTTAAGAATAATTCCCCTGAGTAAATTACCCCCCTCATACTCGTATTTAATGACTTGCTGAGCTTGTAAAACACGATCTAATAAAAAACGACTTCCACGGTCAGTCGACATCATAATAATGATGGAAGCAACAAGTAATAAAAGTATGATCAAGATTGTCAGCAAGAAGCTACGCAAAATACGTCGCTTCTTAGGAGAGCTAGGTGCCGAAGTGGGCTGCTGTTCTACTTCCGCCATAAAATAAACCTAATAAAATTTTATTTTTAAAGTTGTGGACCAATAAAGAAATGCAAACGAATCGGATGGTTATCATCAGAAATACCAGAAGCCACGTCTAAACGAATTGGTCCAATTGGGGACTTCCAACGAATACCAACACCCACACTATAGGCCGTCGGATTACTAAAACTCTTATCGTAAGCATTACCAAAATCAGAAAAAACAGCTGCTCGCCAACCCTCTTTGAATTGATAGTTATATTCTAAAGAGCCTACTGCTAGAGCCTGTCCACCAATCTTATATCCATTATCTTCTGGTGAAAGACTTTTATAATCAAAACCACGAATTGTCTGGTCACCACCAGTAAAGAATCTTAAATTGTATGGAACTTTATCAAACTCATCGGTAAAAATATAACTAAAATCGGACCGCCCAACAAACTGATGGTCATCATTTTCACCTAAAGAATAAATAAATCTCCAACCCGCAGTTGCAATCGCCATATTGGCATCTGAAAGTAAACTTTCACTACCTAATTCTAATTTATAAGTTTGTTTAAAAGCTTTGGTCGGGTTTAAGCGTGTATTACTTGAAGTTTTAGAGGTCTCATAACTAAATAATAATGCTTCTTGCTCTGATGCAGCAGTTTTAAATGCATCTGGTAGCTCAGAGATATCCACATTCCCCTTTTGAGTTAGGCGGTCGAGACGATAACGTACCCCAATAGTATGTTGCCAGTTTCCGAGCGGTTTTTTAATAACTCGCTCACCCCCTAAAACTGCCGATTCTGTAAGTAAACTTACATCCGGACCAATATCATCCCTCGTCTCACGCTCGTAACCACCCACAATATTAAAGTAATCATTTAACGGATGTTTATAAGGAATACTATAGCGCCCATCTATAGATTGACGAATTTGGGAAAGCTCCAAGTTTGCGTCAAATGAATGACCGTATTTATTCACAATCGAACGTCTATATTGGCTACGTAAACGAGCGCCAGTGTCGGTACCATAACCAATACCTGTTTCCAGACTATTTAGTTTATCGGCATTTAACGTCACAATCACTGGTATACGTTTTTCTTCCCGAGCTTGAGCCTGTAAACGGTCTTGTTCAGACTCTTGTTCTTCATGTTGTACAGTTGCAGCTTTTAAAGATGCAGGGGCGGCTTGTACACTTTCAGTTCCGGCAAATTGTTTTTCATCTACCACATTTTGTGTTACTTCTTTACTTGAGGAAGCCAACTGGCGTGCTTTGGCAAGTTGTTGTTGCTCTAAAGGAAGCAGCTTCGATTCGTCAATATCAACATTCTGCTGATCGACCAACGCTTGTAAATCGGGTGGTAACTCAAGTGGTTTTTCAATTGGGTCGGGTTTAATTGAATCAACCAAGGTATAGTTAAAATAGCGTGAGTTAGTCAGGTTATTTGCTAAAACATTTACACGCCAAAAAGCATAGTCATCACCCTCTTTCCACGGTGCCATGCTTTCAAGAATATTCATATTTAAAGGTAATGGTTTTGATGGATCGCTCATGCGAAACTCAACCTTACCAAGCTTATAACGCTCACCAGTCTCATACTTGAGGTTAATATCCGCTTTATTTTCAGGTTGGCTCACTTTTACGTCATGTAAACGCCAATACGCATCAAAATAACCATTATCCGATGCAGCATCGACAATTCGGCTTTTTGTGGTTTCGTAAAGGCCATGATTAAAAATATCACCTACATCTTGGTCAGGAACTAAACGAATGACCTGAAATTGTGGCTGTTTTGCACCAGCACCAGTAAATTCAATGTTTTGTTCATTAATCCGTACTGGTTCATTTGGCGTTACATTAACGCGTACGCGACTGGCACTTAACTTTTCAAAACGAAACTCAGCATTGTAATAACCTACAGCTTGAGCAGCCTGATTACTTAAGCTCCTAAGTTGCGGTAGCGCTGCATTAAAATCTTCAAATGATTCTTGGGTAAATGTAGATAATTTACCTTTGATATTTTTAGCTAAATCATCTGGCGCACCCGTAACCTCAGCAGTAATACGGGGTATCTGCTCCATTGGAATTACCCGAGGTGGACGGATTTTATTGAATATACGTCTAAAGAAACCTTTTTCTTCGGGTGGCTCTTCAACGGCAGCAGTAAGCTCAGGTAAAGTTTTTCCTGTTTCATTGGCTTCAACCACAATCTTACTATCAGATTGAATCTCATGCATGAGCTGGTCAATATTTACAGGGGCCTGATTAATTTCATGTAATTCTGCTTGTGATGCGTCATTCACCACCATTTCTGGTTGTTTTTGCGTACCATTCTGGAAGTTTTGAGCCTCGTTTTTTGCCTCTTCTGCTACCCGATAAATTTCATTTGCCATATTCTGATCAACAGGCATAACCGGTAAGTCTTCAAGATTATCAAGCGTAATTGGCTTAAATTCTTCAATCTGATTCGGAAATTGTTCTTGTTGTTGCAATATAGCCAAGCTATCTTGTTGTTGCTGTGCTTGAGTTACAAGAGTAGCGACATCGGTAATTGGAACATCACTTGGGTTATTTGTATTAGTTTGTTGTACCAATGAATCTGTTACCGACTGATTTGCTTCTGGTGTAACGGTCTCAGCCGAACTTTGAGCATAACAAGGAGTAACACATAAACTTAATAATAAGCTGCTACAAATAAGTTTAGGTATACTCTGCATTTTTAAGATTAAATGCATAGAGTGAGAAAGAGTTGACTGTTTAAACTTAATTTTAGAAGGCATGAAAAACTCTAAACTTATTTTTTAATAAACGCACCAATATGAGGACAAAACTCACTCAAAACCATTGATTTTTCATTTAATCAAGCGTTAAAAATATCATACATGGTTTTAGATGCAAATTAACACTCCGTCACATTTTTTTATAAAACTCAATGAAGCTTGCACATGATGAAACAAGATGAATCCCTGATGACATCACGTCGGTTTGTACCGATGTTTTTTACCCAGTTTTTTGGCGCATTAAATGACAATGTTTATAAGCAAGCTTTATTGTTAGTCATTACTTATGGTTGGATTCAGCAACAATCTGCCCCAGTAAGCACACTCAATAATTTAGCAGCATTGTTGTTTATTTTGCCATATTTCTTTTTTTCAGCAACTGCCGGACAAATTGCGGATAAGTATGAACGCTCACAACTTGTCCGTGGCATAAAAATTTTAGAAATCATTATTATGCTCATCGGTTCTGCCGGTTTTTTATTGGGGCATTTATGGTTGCTTCTTTTAGCCCTATTTTTGATGGGCACACATTCGACTTTCTTTGGTCCCATTAAATATGCCATTTTGCCAGAAATCTTAAAACCACATGAACTCATGTCTGGCAATGCCCTGTTTCAGTCTGGTACATCCATGGCCATCTTATTCGGAATGATCTTGGGCGGTGCCGTAATTGCATCATCAGATGGAAACTTATTGTGGATTAGTATTACTGTAGTAGCGATTGCTTGCATAGGTTATTTATTCAGCCGTTTCATCTTGCCACAAAAAGTTGCCGCACCTGATTTAGATATTGACTGGAACTTTATTCGTACAAGCTTTCAAACTATTAAATATGCCAAAAGCTTACCGTTAGTGTTTACAATTTTGTTAGGTAATTCATGGTACTGGTTTTATGGAGCGACTTATTTAACCCAAATTCCGCAGTTGACTCAGCAAAACCTTCATGCATCGGAAAATGTGGTTAGCCTATTACTCACTTTCTTTTCAGTCGGTATTGGTGTGGGTTCTCTTCTTTGCCGCAAAATCGGTGGTTCAGAAATTAATATTAAAATGGTGCCAATCGGTGCAGTTGGCCTTACTGTTTTTGCGCTTTACCTTGCAGCCAGTCTGGCTTTTGTACCTGAAAGAACTGGAGCATTACTGACTTTAAAAGATGTTTTCACCCAAGGCTGGGTTTACTACCATGTCATGATTGCTGTGACTTTATTGGGTATTAGTGGCGGTTTTTATATTGTTCCTCTATATGCCATGATGCAGGCTTACTCACCACGCTCACATCGTGCCCGAGTGGTTGCAGCAAATAACATCTTAAATGCCGTTTTTATGGTTTCTTCTGCAATTTTCTCAATCTTAATCTTAAGTGTTTTAAAAATTGATATTAAAATACTATTTATTATTACAGCTGTACTTAGTGCAATCTTTAGTATATGGCTTCTTGCCCGACTAAAACCAATGCTTGCCACAGCACATCTTTCTTTGGAGGACTAATTTATGCGCCACTATACTGGAATTGATCAACTTATTAACTCTTTTGATCAAGCATTACGTAGTCTTGTTCCGGGTGCAACAGCAGCACAGCGCCAAAATCCAGCTGAAACAGTAGAAGCAAAACTTGGTGTAGAAGATGCTCGCCATGTTGCAGGTTTAATGCGTGTTAACCATAGTGGTGAAGTGTGTGCTCAAGCACTTTATCATGGGCAAGCATTGACAGCGAAATTGCCAAATGTACGCCGCGAAATGCAACAGGCAGCGATTGAAGAACAAGACCATTTAGCTTGGTGTGAAGACCGTTTAAAAGAGCTAAATAGTCATACAAGCTTATTGAACCCGATTTGGTATGGCCTTTCATATGGTATGGGTGCTCTTGCCGGTATTGCAGGTGATAAATATAGCTTAGGTTTTGTTGCTGAAACTGAACGTCAAGTTAGTCTACATTTGCAAGATCACTTAAACCAGTTACCAGCTCAAGATGAACGCTCGCGCAAAATTCTAGAGCAAATGAATGAAGATGAATTGCATCACCGTCATACTGCACTTGAAGCAGGTGGTGTTGAATTACCATATGCAGTAAAAATCACAATGACTGCTATTTCAAAGTTAATGACAAAAACGAGTTATTATCTTTAAAAAAACAAAGGATTGATCCCATTCGGATCAATCCTTTTTTAAAATATTATTTTAATCCATGATCATATTTGAAGCGTTCGATATCTCGAATTGAGTTCCAATAGTTTCTGTTAATACGGTCACGATCAATTTGTAATTCTCTTAAAAGCTTACGATAACGTTCACGCTCTTCTGGCTTTAATTTTTCGTTATAAGCGCTATCAGAATATTGCTTAAACTTCTCGTCATAACGATCATATTCAGCTTTTGCATTGTAGTAATCTGAGGCAGCTCGATAATAAGGTCTTAAACGATTACGCTGCTCAACTGGGCATACATTAATATTACCGTTACCTTCTAAAGCATTATAAAAAATATTTGCTGGCTGGCAATAATAACCAAGGCCTTCTTTATACCCACGTTCATATGACTTTTGATCTGGAACAATATTGGCTTTTCCACACGCTTTGTAATATTGATCTAAACGTGGCGAAGATCCCTTTGAACCATCTTTCTCACCCACTAATGACCAATTCGCAGTCTTACATTCTTCTACGCTCATTGCAGCACAACCTGAAAGGCTGATTGCTAAAATGGCTAAACCGATATTTTTCATATTAAGAAAACTCAAAAATAAAATTTAAAAACGCAAAAAATAAAATTCCAGTACATGTGCTATATAAGCCTTGCTCAATTCAAGATTTATACATAAATGTTTAACTGGATAAGCATTTAAGTTTAAAGCAGTTTGACCATCTCACCAAATGAGAAGCTTAAATTTTTAGCTTTGTTTAATTTTAAAAAGAGAAATCCGTAGAATTTTATAATGCGCTGACTGCTCTTATACACTAATTTTACTTTAAAAATTGATTATAAAAATCAAACTCAAGAGATTGATTATTAATAAATAAAAACAATAAACCCCATAAAAAAACCTTTCATTATTTTACTCTTTTTTTACGAGATTAATTTCAAAGGCTACGTTAGGATTTTAGCTAAATAACCACCAAGGTTTTTTATAATGAGTACGCTTATTTACCCAAATTTAAACTTACAAAATTCTCACTTTAAGGCATTTAAAATATCAGATGATTTTATTCCACAAACGCAAATTCATACGTTCAACTCAGAGCTTTTTTTAAAAGAAGTTGATGAATATTTAAGTTTATATCCTCACACTCAGCACATTGATATTTGTCTACATGACTTAAACGGGCATTTTCGTGGTAAACGTATTGACGTTAAGAGTCTGAAAAATCTATCGAATGGATGCTATTTTCCTCTTTCTGTTTATGCCATGAGCCTTGATGGGAAAGTGATTGAAGAAACAGGTCTGGGAAAATATATTGGTGAACCAGATAGACTTTGCCTGCCCATTTTAGGCAGCTTGCAACCAAGTGCCTTATCCCCAGAATTAAATGCTCAGCTTTACCTATCAATGCAAGAAGAAGATGGTTCAGACTGTCGCTATGAACCACGCAATATATTAAAAAAATTATTAAATCAGTTACATACTAATAATTATTTCCCTGTCATGGCTGCCGAGCTAGAGTTTTATCTTTTCTCACCTCAGCATCAATCTGAAATATGTTCAGAAAACCAATGTTTTGATATAGATGCGCCAAATAATTATCAGCAAGTCCTAGATGAAATTGAAAAAGCTGCCCTACTACAATCAATTGAAATTACCGCTATTGTTGCAGAGTCATCCCCTGGACAATATGAATTAAACCTTCAACACAGCCATGACATTTTAAAACTCTGCGATCAAATTAATGCTTTAAAAAGAATTGTAAAACAAGTCGCAAGAAAGCATGACTTAACTGCTTGTTTCATGGCGAAACCGAACTTGGCAAAAGCTGGTAGTGGCATGCATTTTCATATGAGTCTGCTTAATCAATACCATGAAAATATATTTAGCTCAGAAGAAGAAAAAGATGAGCTTGCAGCCAAATTATTGAGCGCAATTAGTGGACTCATTGAATTAATGCCTGCATCTATGGCGATTTTAGCGCCTAATATTAATTCTTATAGACGTTTTAAAATTGGTCATCACGTGCCATTAGAAGCTAATTGGGATACTAACAACCGAAATGTTGCAATCCGAATTCCATGCTCAGACGTACAAAATCAACGCTTAGAGTATCGTGTTGCTGGAGCGGACTGTAATCCCTATTTGGTAACAGCGACTATTTTAGCGGGCGCGTCTTATGGCTTATCTCATAAGTTACCACTGCCAAAACCTGCACATCTTTTAAAATTTCCAGACGAGCACATTTTATTAGCTAACAACCAACCAGAGGCCTTAAAAATATTTAAAGGAAGTCTTATTTTAAAAGGGTATTTAGGGGCAGACTTTGTAGAACATTGGTACACGGTTAAACAGGCTGAATATCAAAATATTTACAGTCAAATGACTGAAGCAGAACAACATTGGGATATATAAAATAAAAAGAGCAAAAAAACTATAAACCACTTTGCAAACCCTTAGGGAGAAATACCCTAAGGTTTTTTTACATCTAATTAATGATTTTTCTGTTTAGCTAAAAAACGTAACCCAACACCTGGTTCAGTAGCAATATAACGTGGCTGAATCGCGTTATCTCCCAACTTACTGCGCAATTTACCCACCAAAATACGTAAATAGTGCGTATCTTCCTGATGGGTGGGTCCCCATAGCTCTTTTAAGAGCTGTGGCTGTGTTAAAAGCTGCCCTTGATAGCGCATTAAGAGCGTCAAAAGTTGAAACTCTTTTCGAGTTAAAGTAATTGGCTGTTGCTCGACCCAAACTAAACGTTGCGTAATATCGACTTTAAGATAGCCATCGTCATACACATGAGCTTCTTGCTGAATCGGTTGATTTCTTAGAATGACACGTATGCGTGCCAGAAGCTCTTGCACACTAAAAGGCTTAGTCATGTAATCATTTGCGCCAGCATCGAGCAAAGCAACTTTTTCATATTCATCAGCACGTACAGATAACACAATAACGGGAACATTCGACCAGCTACGTAATTCTTGAAGCACTTCTTTTCCATCTAAATCGGGTAAGCCTAAGTCTAGAATTACCAAATCAGCTCCTTGGGTTGCCAAAGTCTCTAGGCCTTTGTAACCCGTTTCGCAGAGCGTGGTTTTGTATTTTTGAGTTCTTAAAGCAATGTCTAGAAATTTACGGATTTGAGGCTCATCATCAATAATCACAATACGTGTTTCTACAGGTGATGTTTCTGAACTTATCATGAATTTACAACTTATTCTTTTACTGGATGAAGGGGTAATTTGATTTGAATTAAAGTACCTTTATTTTGGCGCCCCGAAAATGCTTCTATTGTACCCATATGAGCACCAATAATCGCTTTTACGATTGTAAGCCCTAAACCTGTACCGAATTTTCCACGGTCTCCACGCTCCATAGTATAAAACATATCGAAAATGCGATGTCTTTCGTCTTCAGGGATTCCTACACCTTTATCTTCAATTTCTATTTTTACTTCATCTTCTGACAAAAGATGAGTACGGATCATGACTGGCTCATCTGGAGGTGAAAAGTTTGCCGCATTTTCTAAAACATTAAAAATAGCTTGCTCTACCAGTGCTGGGTGAACATACAAACTAATCGGTTGCTCAGGTAACTGAACGACCACTTGCGTATCTGGTTTATAACGCTTTAAACGGCGGGTTGCCGAACCAATTAATTCATCCACCCCAATCCAGTCCCTTTTTAAAGTTAGACCTTCGTGTCCCAAACGGGTCATATCAAGCAAGTTTTGAATATAACGGTCTAAGCGCTCACCTTCTAAATGAATTGTTTCAAGCAGATCTTGTTGGTCTTGTTCTGTCATTTCAGCTTTAAAATTGGCAAGTGTGTCTGCTGCGCCAATGATAGAAGCGAGTGGTGAGCGTAAATCATGCGATACCGAAGATAATAAAGCAGAACGTAAGCGCTCTGTTTCACTGGTGACTTTTGCTTGTTCAAGTTCATTCACCAATTGGGTTCGAAGTACTGCTTGCGCAATGTACTCAATTACACTTTCAGTCAATTTCTTTTGCTCAAAATTTAAGGAAACCACTTCATCCTTAAAGTAAATTCCCACAATACCTAAGCTATTTTTTTGTTCTAAAAGAGGTAAAAACCACCAGTTTGACTGACTCAAAGTATCGGTAAAACGCCCACATGGCTGCTTGTGTTTCAAACACCATTCTGCGGCTACTTTTTCTTTATCATTTAGCTCAATATCAGATGAAATTACCTTATCTCGAATAGAAATCCACACTTTAGTTTGAAGTTGTGTTTCTAAAGTCATACGTCCTGTTTGCATGACTTCTTCAAGGTTTACTGCGCTAGAAAGCTTACGTGCTAAGTCTTGCATTACCGTAGTGTAGGCATTCGCAGCTTTTAAAGATAAAACTTGCTGGCGTAACTGAGAAGCCAAACGGCCAGCAATTAAAGCTGCTGCAAAAAAAGCAACAACGGTGACCACCCCTTGGTGTGCTGAAATCTGAAAGGTATAACGCGGGGCAATAAAGAAAAAATTATAGGCCAAAAAACATATTAAGGCTGCCACTACTGCAGCTAACATTCGGGTTTTCGTTGCAACAATTAAAACAGAAATAATAAAAATGACAGAGAAGTCTTCAATACCAAATAGAACTTCTGCGAAGTGAGCTATAAAAATACTTGCGCATGTAACAGCTAAAACAAAAACACTTTCTTTTAATGATAAAAATGAAGGTTTTTTGAGCTGATTAATCTTTTTAGTGCCTTGTTCTGGATGCAATATTGTTAAAGCAATCGAGTTTTCTTGATTTAATAATTGCTGAGCTAAATTTTTCTTAAATAACTTTAACCACCACGGTGAAATACTTTTACCAATGACTAGATTGGAAATACCTCGGTCAACGGCGGCATCCATTAGAACAGATGCAACTCGATGCCCATATAAAACTTCTGTTCGACCACCGAGTTGCCGAGCCAGCTCAAATGCACGGTCAATCTCGATGTATTCTTTTTTATAAGAATTCGCTGAACTCTGTCCAAAGTCCGAACTTTTAGCAACATTCACTACAGTCCATGTAGCACCATTACGTTCTGCTAAACGACAGCCTGCTCGCACTAAATATTCAGAAGAGCCTTGCCCATCTATCGCAATCATCAATTCATTTTGCAACGAGATAGATTTCAATCCCTTTGAGGCATAACTCTCTTTTAAGTCTGAATCGACATGCTCAGCAACGCATTGCATTGCGAGTTCACGTAATGCTGTTAAATTTGAAATGCTAAAAAAGCCTTGTAATGCCAGATTTGCTTGCTCTGGTACATAGACTTTTCCTTGATGGAGCCTTTCAATGAGTTCACTGACGGGTAAATCAATTAAGCGAATGTCCCGAATACGATCAAATACCCGATCTGGTACCGTTTGATTTACTCGGATTCCCGTAATCTGGTACACCACATCATTTAAGCTTTCTAAATGTTGAATATTTATAGTGGTGAATACATCAATACCTGCGTCTAGCAATTCATTGACGTCTTGCCAACGTCGTTCATGGCGACTATTTGGGACGTTGCGATGAGCCAGTTCATCAACTAAAACGATTTGCGGATGCCTAAGTAAAATAGCATCCAAGTCCATTTCTTCTAAAGTATGCCCCTGATATTGCATTTCCTTTCTAGCAATTTGAGGCAACCCTTCCAAAATTTTTAGAGTTTCAATTCTTCCGTGGGTTTCAACAATACCAACAACAACATCTGTGCCCTGTTGAAATAGTTCTTTAGCGCGGGCGAGCATGGCATAGGTTTTTCCTACACCTGGTGCCGCACCAAGAAAGACCGTTAGTCGACCGGCTTGATATCTGTTGATATGATTTAATAAGGCCTCAGCCTGATTTTCGCGATTGCTTTGCACTTGATATCATCCGGTAAACTAACAACTTTATTTTTAAGTTAATGTGTAGATTGTAATTGATCTAAAGCAATATTGAGCTCTAATACATTAACACGGGCTTGCCCCAATACATCAAACTGCTTCGGTTCAACATACTTTTGCAAAAGCTCTTCCACAATCTTAGGGTCTAAATGACGCGCTTGGGCCACTCGAGCAACCTGTAACTGAGCAGATTCAGGACTAATATACGGATCGATACCACTACCAGATTTAGTCACTAAATCACTTGGAATAGGGTTATTACCTGTGTGGTCTTGTTTTTTCACCGCAAGAATCTGAGCATCAATTTGTTGCTGTAGTTCAGGATTAGTACGCGCTAAGTTTGTACCTGCCATCGCCATCGGGTCATAAGCGACTGCTGAAGGACGTGGATGAAAATAAGCCTCTCCAACAAATGGCTGAGCAACTAATTTTGACCCTAAAACTTTATGATCTATTTCAATCAAACTACCATTTGCTTGATTGTTGAATAACACCTGTCCCGCACCTGTAGCAATCGCACTATAAGCAGCGCCACAGCCAACTAAGGTAAAAATTAGAAGTCCGAAAGATGCTCTTAAGGTCTGACCCAAATTTGCTTCTGAATTTTGTACATAAGTTTTCATTTCAAACTCCAGATTACAAACCAAATAATTGAACAATCACCACATCAATCGCTTTAATGGCAATGAATGGCAGAACCACACCGCCTACTCCATAAATCAACACATTTCGACGTAGTAACTGAGTTGCAGTTGAAGGTTTAAATTTCACGCCTCGGAGTGCGATTGGAATTAATAACGGGATAATAATCGCGTTAAAAATTAATGCAGATAAAATCGCGCTGTTTGGACTTGCTAAGTGCATCACATTCAATACTTGCATTTGTGGAATCGCAGCAGCGAACAATGCAGGCAAGATGGCAAAGTATTTAGAGACGTCGTTTGCTAACGAAAATGTTGTTAAAGCGCCACGGGTAATCAGCTGCTGTTTCCCAATCTCGACCACAGCAAGTAATTTGGTTGGGTCTGAGTCTAAATCAACCATATTGCCAGCTTCTTTTGCAGCTTGTGTACCCGAGTTCATGGCTAAACCAATATCTGCTTGTGCTAATGCTGGCGCGTCATTGGTTCCGTCACCGACCATTGCAACTAAACGACCTTGTTGTTGTTCGGTGCGAATACAAGCCAATTTGTCTTCTGGTTTTGCTTCGGCAATATAATCATCTACACCAGCTTCAGCAGCAATCGCGGCCGCAGTTAATGAGTTATCACCTGTAACCATAACGGTTTTGATGCCCATTTCTCTTAAACGAGAAAAACGTTCTTTAATGCCGTGTTTAATCACATCTGAAAGCTCAATCACGCCCAATACATGATGTTGATTAGCGACGACTAAAGGCGTTGCTCCTTTTTTGGCAACTTGTTCAACACGCGCTTTTAATTCTAAATCTTGAGAATAATCTTCATCTACAAACTTTAAGATTGCATCTAAAGCACCTTTACGAATTTGGTCACCATTCGGTAAATTCACACCAGAAATTCGAGTCGAAGCACTAAAAGAGATAAATTCGGCTTGCTCAGGTTCTTGCTGTTTTAAACCTTGTTCTTTTGCTAACTTAACAATCGATTTCCCTTCTGGTGTTGGGTCGGCAAGTGAACTTACCCAAGCAGCAGCTCTCAACTCTGACTCGGTTACCGAAGTTAAGGGATAAAATGAAGTCGCTTGACGGTCACCATGAGTAATGGTTCCTGTTTTATCGAGTAAAAGCACATCAATGTCACCCGCGACTTCTACAGCTTTACCTGATTTTGCCAAAACATTGGCTTTGAGTGCACGGTTCATCCCCGCAATACCAATCGCAGGTAACAAGCCACCAATGGTTGTAGGAATCAAGCAGACCAATAACGCCACGAGCACGACTGGATCAAGTTCAATATGCAAATACTTGGCAATAAATGGCAAGCTAATCACGACAATTAAAAACGTGATTGTCATCACCATTAACAAGAAGCTAAGCGCAATCTCATTCGGAGTTTTCTGGCGATTTGAGCCTTCGACCAAAGCAATCATACGGTCTAAGAAACTTTGACCAGATTCAGCAGTCACTTGCACAACAATACGATCTGTAAGAACTTTGGTTCCACCAATAACACCTGAACGGTCTGTTCCAGCTTCACGTAGCACAGGTGCAGACTCACCTGTAACAGCCGATTCATTAATAGTTGCAAAGCCTTCTACAATCTCACCGTCGGCTGGAACAAGCTCACCTGCATGAACTTCAATAAAATCATTTAAATGAAGTTCGGTCGCTGCAACTTGAGTCGCTTGACGGTCTGTCAAAGAGTTGAGTCTTCGAGCCGTTAAATTTTCTCTTGCTGCACGTAATGAAGATGCCTGTCCACGACCTCTGGCCTCTGCAACAGCTTCGGCATAGTTAGCAAATAAAATGGTAATAAACAGAATTGCTGTAACCACTAAACCAAATAACAGCGTGGTGTAACCTAAGATTGTACTAATGCCTGTAACCACTGTTCCAAGCCATACAATTGCCATCACAGGGTTTTTAATTGCATGCTGTGGTAGCAGTTTCACAAATGCATTTTTCCAAACTTCAAAATTTGGCACTGCCATGGTTTTTTTATGGCTATTTACATGAGTTTGTGTATTCATTTTTCACTCGCCTCCTTAGCCTTTAACCAACAAAAGTTGATCGGCAATTGGCCCAAGGACAAGAACTGGCATAAATTGTAATAAGGTAAGCAACACAACAATCGTAATCAGCGTTAAAGCAAAGGTTGGT
Source organism: Acinetobacter sp. OYA S30 (assembly GCF_033599315.1). Taxonomy (NCBI): domain Bacteria; kingdom Pseudomonadati; phylum Pseudomonadota; class Gammaproteobacteria; order Moraxellales; family Moraxellaceae; genus Acinetobacter; species Acinetobacter sp. OYA S30. Next base: position 113,346 of record NZ_JAWVAV010000003.1, on the reverse strand, counting down.
GTTTCAACCTGAAGACTACCTGCTGTTTCGGGTGCTTTTCTTTTTGCTGCTAAACGTGTTGCGACCATTAATGGCAAAATTAAGGTCGGAAAACGTCCTAACAGTAGAGCAATACTACAAGTGACATTCCACCATACAGTGTTGTCTCCAAGACCTTCAAAACCTGAACCGTTATTAGCAAACGCAGAAACATATTCATAGAACACTTGGCTAATACCGTGTGGTCCTGGATTACTAATTCCAGATATGCTTGGAATGCTGAGGCTTAATGCAGTAAACGCAAGAATGACTAAAGGTTGAATCAAGATAATAATCGCGAGCAACTTAATTTCTGCCGCTTCAATCTTGCGTCCAAACAATTCAGGGGTACGACCTGTCATTAAACCTGCAATAAATACTGCGAGTAACAGATAAATCATAAACTGTTGCAGACCACAGCCCACACCACCCCAAATGGCATTAATCAGCATGTTAATGAGTTCGACTAAACCGGTAAGCGGTGCTGAAGAATCATGCATCATATTGACCGAACCGTTATTCACCTGCGTAGTGATCGCTGCCCAAACTGCTGATGCGGCTGGTCCAAAACGTTGTTCTTTACCTTCCATTACGGCAAGTTGAGATGCTGTCGATGACATACTCTCAGACCAGACAGCCGCCGCACCTGAAATAATCGACATGAAAAGCATGCTACCAAACACAAAGTAAGCAAACTTCTTACGCTGAGTAAAATGCCCAACCATAAAAATCACGGTAAGTGGAATAAGTAATATCGCAATCATTTCTAATAAATTAGAAAGTGGTGTCGGATTTTCTAAAGGCACACTACTATTTGGACCATACCAACCACCACCATTACTCCCCAATTGCTTAATCGCTACCATTGGTGCAACTGGTCCTAAAGGAATTTTTTGGGTTTGAACTGTATTGGCTTTATCAATCAGCTGTACTTCTGGCCCGCCTTGGAAAGTCGCTGGTACGCCTTGGCTATTGAGCAATAAAGACCAGACAAAACAGAGCGGAAGTAAGAATCGGACTGTAGGGCGAATTACATCTGCCCAATAGTTCCCAATTAAAATTTGGTCTGGCTGCTCGGCAACATCGGCTGCAATATGGCTTGGGCGCTGATAAAAGAAAGCTCTTAAGGTCGCGACAACTAAAGCCAGCCCCATCATTGGAGTAATGACTTGCAAGCCCACAATACCTGTCATTTGCGACAAATAAGATAATTGAGCTTGTCCAGAATAATGCTGTTGATTGGTATTAGTTAAAAATGAAATAACCGTGTGTAATGCTAAATCCCAACTCATATTTGGTGCATGATTTGGATTTAATGGTAGCCATGCTTGTGTCATAAAAATAGCAAAAACGGCCACAGCTAGAAAAACACAGCTCACAACAAATGCTAGAGAATATTGTTTCCAATTCATTTGTTGTTGTGGAGATACACCTAACAAGCGATAAACAGGATTTTCAATCCAACGAAATAATCCATCTCCAACCATCGGCTGATTTGTCATCACTTTGGATAGATATTTAGCGAGGCACCATGCTAAAAAAATAGCAATAAATAAAACAAGTATAAGTTCTAACATGGCTATTCTCCTCTATACCCCTTGGCTTGATTTGCCAAACTGGAAATAAAGAGAGATGGAGAAATATCATTTTTTTTAAGTCCGCATAAGACAATGTCAGACTGATGCAAGATGCGCATTTGAGAATTTATAAGCATCTTTATTGTCCTGAAATAACACTAATTTAGTGAATTTCAGTATCGATAAAATGCCCGTAAATTCTCTATTGAGGAAGTCAAAGCCCGCGTAAAGTTTGCGTAAAATTTAGTTTGAAGGGTATTAAACTTTAAAATTAACGACTGGATAAATCATGCTATCAGCCTTTAAGGTTTCACAATGCCAGAGTTCATATAAAGGGATTTTGACATCGAGTGCCAAAGGTAGTTTTTTAGAATTAAATTGCATATGGTCCAGATCACTTCCCCATGCAATCAAATCTACATCTAAAGAAATATGATGTGATGGTCGAACACGCCCAGAATCTGACTCAAGTTTCTTTAAAAAAGATTCAATTTGTTCAGATGATAAGGTGCTTTTTAATAGACACGCTGAGTTCCAGTAATCATCTCCAATACCATCTCGGCATGGAATTTGATAAACAGATGAAAACTGCACTTTCCCCAAAGTTGCTAATTGCGTATAAGCAAAAGTAAAGTGTTGTGCTGCGTCTAAATTACTCGCTAGGGCGAGCGCAAAAATTGTTTCTGGTGCGTTCAAGACGAATTCCTACAGCATTTGCTTCTGCAATGATGGCTGGCTTACGGATGGTTATGGTAATTTTTTCAATTGTTGGAAAGGTTTCAAACAGACATTGCAGAACGAGATGTGCTGCATGCTCAATTAATTCAGGCTTGGCTTTCTGAATGGTTTGAGCCGATAACTCACAAATCTGGGCATAGTTGAGTGTGTCCTCAAGCTTGTCAGACGCTGCAGCTCGGCTCAAATCATTATGGATGGTTAAATCCAACATTAAAGGTTGAATGATTTGTCTTTCCCAGTTGAAACAGCCAATCACTGTCTCAACCTTCAAGCCTTCAATAATAATGGCATCCATAAATTTAAACTGACCTTAGTGCTTTAACAACGAAGCAGGTTCCATATTTTGAACCATTTTCAAACGTTGGTCTGCATAAATATCAGTATAAGGTGCGAGTACGCGCATAAAACGATCGAAATAAAGCATTTGCTTAAATAATAAGGCAAAATCTCGAGGGAATTTAATACCATGACGCTCACCAACAGCCACCATATCCATCATGATGTCGTTTAAATCGGCTGGATTAGAAGCCAAAATCTGCTGTGGATCAGCCATTAACACACCATTAAATAAACGCTCTAGATCTTGTGCTAAAACCTGAACGTCAATTTTATTATGGGTCATACCCATTTTGAGCATGTTTTCAGCCATTGCCTGATAATCAGTTTTTTGTAAAGCATCCATAAATGCAATGCATGCTGTCCAAACTTCCGGCTTTAACTGCCCGACAATACCGAAATCAATAAAACCAACACGGCCATCTTCAAGCAGCATTAGATTTCCAGCATGTAAGTCCGCATGGAAGCTCTTACATAACATTAAGCTACCAAACCATGTGTTCATGGCAGTAATCAGTACTTGCGATGGATCTTTAGCATATTGTTTAACCACGCTAAAGTCTGTCAAAGGTACCCCATATAAACGCTGCATTGTCAAAACACGGCGCGTAGAAAACTGATGATAAACTTTAGGTGCAGTAGCAGCTTGATTTTGGGAAATATTTAAATATTCCACAAAGTCATCTAAATTTTGTGCTTCTTCAATGAAATCGACTTCACGCACCATACGGGTTTTAATTTCATCAACAATGTCAGAAAGAGCGGCAAATTTAATTTTAGGTACCGCACGTTCAAGTAATTTAGCAGCCCAATGCACCACATTTAGGTCAGTGTACAAAATGGTTTCAACACCCGGTTTTTGTACTTTAATAACGACATCTTCACCAGTAGTTAGTTTAGCCGCATGAACCTGAGCAATTGAGGCAGAAGCTAGTGGTGTTTCATCGATATAACTAAAAATCTGGCTTAAATCACGCCCTTCAAACTCAGACGCAAGTACACCTTGAATATAGCTAAAAGGTAAAGTTGGGGTCTGGTCTAAACAGCCTTGGAATTCTTCTACGTACTCACGTGGGAATAGCGATGGGGTACTCGCGATAAACTGACCAAGCTTAATATATGTTGAGCCAAGCGACTCAAAAGTCTCACGCATGAGTTTGGCATTACTTGGCTTATCAGTTGCATACTTAATACCGGCTTTAGCCGCAACTACTGCGGTTTCACCGATGCGGGCAACTGAGCGCAATCCATCAAATAAAATATTTTTTTTCATATTTCTTTAAAACCAGAATATTCAAATCAAGTGTAGCAAATTTTGGTTTATTTGCTGATTAGCTTGCCTGACAAAGTGGACAATTTATGTCTTTATCAAAACTAACAATGCGTTGCGTCATATTTAACCCATCCCAAAGTAACAGTTTTTGTTTTAGCGGCGTTCTGTTTAGTCCTAAATACAATAAAGTGTGATGTGCTTGTAATGACGCGATCATTACAGGTGTGGTCGCAAGCACACCAGATTCCGCACATCGCAGCCCTTCATTGGCATGTTGTTCTTTTGGGAACAAACATTCATAACAAGCTGAATCACCTTCAACCATAAACATCTGCGCCTGAAAACCAATTGCAGAAGCGCTAATTAATGCGACCTGATGCTTTTTACAAGCTGCATTCACTAAATAACGCGTTGTAAAGTTATCACAGCCATCTAAAACGACGTCTTGATGTTCAACTAGTTTATCAATGTTATGTTCGTCTAAACGTTCGTTAAAGTATTCAACACAGATATAAGGGTTAATTTTCTGTAACCGTTTAGCTAAAACTTCAGCTTTATAACGTCCAATATCTTCATGACCAAATGCGATTTGACGTTGTAAATTACTTATCTCAATGGTATCTGCATCAATGAGGGTAATTTTCCCAACTCCTGCTCGTGCAAGTAGTTCCGCGCTACTACAGCCTATTCCGCCAGCACCGACAATTAATACATTGGCGAGTTTAAGTTTTTCCTGAGCTTCAATATCCCATCCATCAAGTAAAATCTGACGGCTATAGAGATGCATTTCTTCATCACTTAACTCTACAAAATCGATATCTTGGAGCTCGGTCACACGTTAATCCTTTCACTTAGAAGCCAAGTGATTTTATGACTAAGTTCGTCATTAGGAAAGCTATAAAATGGAAACAACTTTTTTATTCAGTTAATCCCCTATTACATTACTTCTCACATGCTTTCTGCAACAATAGAGCTATCCCTTTTCTGTATTACTTAGGCTAAATATGTCCCAATCATATATTGCACCAGTAGAGTTAGAAAAAGCTTATCGTTTGTTAAATCATGGTCCAACTGTACTAGTCTCTGCTCAGCATGGTGATGACCGTAACGTGATGGCTGCCGCATGGGCATGTGCCTTAGAGTTTAAACCTGCCAAAGTGACCGTCGTTTTAGATAAAAGTACTAAAACCCGACAGCTGGTTGAGCAAAGTGGTTATTTCACACTACAAGTTCCTTGCTATGCACAGCTCAATATGACCAAGCAACTTGGTACCATTAGCAAATTAGATGACCCACAAAAACTTGAACACTGCGGGGTTGAGCTGTTTTATCAAAAAGATCTGACCAGTCCGCTTGTATCAGGTTGTATCGCATGGCTGGTATGTAAACTTATTCCTGAACCACATAATCAGTCAGCTCATGACCTATTTATTGGTTCTGTTGTAGGTGCATGGGCAGATAGCCGCGTTTTTAGAGATGGGCACTGGCATTTTCAACATGCACCAAAAGAACTTCGTAGCCTGCACTATATTGCTGGTGGAACATTTTATTTAATTGGTGAGGAAGTGAAAGCCGATCTTTAATATAAAGAATAAAGGGAAATTCTAAATATTTCCCTTTGTTCAAATTAGCTTGCGTAGGCTTGCTGCATTTTTGCAATTTCTTGCTGCTTCAACAGTCCTCTTTGAATTTTTCCGCTCGTGGTTTTCGGTAGACTGTCCACAAACTCAATTTCTTTTGGATAAGCATGACGAGATAAACGGTTACGAACATATTGCTGTAACTTATCTTTTAATGTTTCACACGCTTGGTAAGCAGGCTTAAGTACCACAAAAGCTTTTACTATTTCGGTTCGTTCCGGATCTGGCTTACCAATTACTGCTGACTCTAATACCGCCTCACACTCTAATAAAGTACTTTCAACATCGAATGGTCCAACTCTATAGCCCGATGTTGTAATGACATCGTCAGCACGCCCCACAAAATCAATGCTCCCATGTTCATTTAAAGTGACCGTGTCACCTGTTAAATAATACTTACCAACAAACGATTTTCGATTATTGCCACCATAACCTTTAAACCACATTAATGGCGATTGCTCCGCGTCCATCGCCAAAATACCAACACCACCAGTTGGCAATTCTTGATAATTTTGGTCTAACACCGCAAAACGATGTCCAGGAATTGCGAAACCAGCTGAACCTACTTTTAATGGATGCTCAAGAGCATGATGATTTGCAATCACCATCCCTAGCTCAGTTTGGCCATATTGATCAAAAATATTGACCTCTAAATCTTGTTTAAACCAGTTCACAACCTCAGGAGTTAATGGCTCACCTGCACTGCTGACTACGCGTAAATGTTGTTTAATTGAAGGGTCAAATTTTTCCTTAAAACCAAAGAACATTCGAAATGCTGTTGGTGATCCTGTTAAATTACTTACTTTATACTTTTTAATTAACTCAATTGCCTGATCTACATTAAATGAACGCTCATCCATAATAATGCCATGACCCAAGCTTAAAGGCCCGGTAATGCCATAATACAAACCATATGCCCAGCCCGGATCTGCCAGATTCCAGAACATATCCTCTTCACGCAAATCAACGGCATGGGTCATATAACCTTTAAATGCCAAAATTGCTTTTAGTGGAACAGGTACAGACTTCGCAAGTCCAGTTGTACCAGAGGTAAACATCATTAAAAAGTCATCATCAAAGCTACGATTTACTGGCTCACATTGCTCAGAATATCGTTGTAAAGATTGCCAAAAATCAAAGTCATGCTCAGATAAAAGACCTGTTTGATGAACAGTTACAATAACCGGAACATTCAAGGTATTCAGTTTAGGGCGCTGTTCATCATTAGTCACAATCAATTTAGTTTGAGCAGTCGTAATTCGGTGATCAATCGATTTTGCTTCAAAGGCAGTAAATAAAGGCTGATAAATAGCGCCTATACGCCACGTTGCCAAAATTGTAATTAATAACTCAGGCGTTCTTGGTAGAAGTCCTGCAATACAATCTCCAGCTTGAATTCCTTGTGCTTTAAAGAAGTTAGCAAGTTTTCCAGAAAGTTCAGCAAGTTGTTCGAACGTATAGTGCTCTGCCTGCCCGTTTTTTCCTTCCCAGATAAGCGCTGTTATATTTTTTCCTACATAACGCTCACAGCACTCAACATAAGCATTTATTGCTTGGGGATGCCCAACAAGTTGCTCTTCGATGAGCCTTGTAAGATCAAATTGCTGATAAGCTTCTGCCAAAGTTTTCATGATGCTCACCTTCATTCCGTTTGATGATTGATTTTGTGTAAGGCCACAAAATCTGTCCTGACTGTTATTGTTTTAGCTAAAGCTCGAAGAATATTTCTTCAACTTTTCCATCTATTTCAAACAAAACTAATAGCAAAAATGCATCATTTCAATTGCAAGAAACCGCACATGGTGTGCGGCTTCTTGCAGTTTTAAGTTTAAAAACTCAATACCTTATGATCTAAACTTGAGCCACTTCACGAGCAATCACCAAGCGCTGAATATCAGAAGCACCTTCATAAATCTGGCTTACACGAACATCCCGATAAATTCTCTCAACAGGGAAATCACTGACGTATCCATAACCGCCATGAATCTGGATTGCATCCGAACATACTCGCTCAGCCATAGTTGATGCAAAGAGTTTCGCCATTGAGGCCTCTTTTAAACAAGGTAGTCCCGCATCTTTTAAAGTTGCAGCATGCAAAACTAGCTGATGTGCCGCTTCAATCTGAGTTGCCATATCAGCTAAGCGAAAACCAACCGCCTGATGCTGAACCAGCTCTACACCAAAGGCCTTACGTTCATTTGCGTATTGCACGGCTGCATCAAAAGCCGCTCTTGCCATACCGACAGATTGAGCCGCAATACCAATACGTCCAGCTGCTAAATTAGATAGCGCAATTTTATAACCTTCACCTTCTTGTCCCACCAAATTTTCTAAAGGAATTCGGCAGTCTTCAAGCGTAATGGTTGCGGTGTCCGAAGCATGTTGACCCATTTTGTCTTCAATACGAGTCACCAAGTAACCTGGTGTATTGGTCGGTACAAGAAAGCACGAAATGCCTTTTTTGCCAGCCTGTTTATCTGTAACCGCAAATACCAAAGCCACTTGAGCATTTTTACCACTGGTAATAAATTGCTTTACGCCATTGAGTACCCAATGGTCGCCATCTCGCTCAGCTTTGCATAAAATCGCGCTCGCATCGGAACCGACATGTGGCTCAGTTAAACAAAAGCATCCTAGCCATTCACCAGAAGCAAATTTTGGCAAATAGGTTTGTTTTTGCTGCTCTGAACCGTATGCCAGTGTAATACCGCAAATCAAAGAGTTTTGTACGCTTACGATTGTCGAAATAGCACCATCGCCTGCGGCAATTTCCTCAATTGCGAGTACCAAAGATACATAATCCATTCCGGCACCGCCCCATTCATCGGGCACAGTCATCCCCATAGCGCCTAGGGCGCCTAAGTCTTTTAATTCCTGAGCCGGAAATTCATGGGTCTTATCGCGATGTGCAGCAGTTGGTTTTAACTGATTTTGCGCATAGTTACGCATCATCTCCTGAACCATACTTTGTTCAGCATTTAGAATCATTTCAACATCCTTATTTTATTATTTTGCTGCCATGCGAATTGCACCATCTAAACGGATGACTTCACCATTTAAGTAAGAGTTTTCAGCAATATGGGCAACCAAACGAGCAAACTCTTCTGGTTTTCCTAAACGAGATGGGTACGGCACCATTTGCCCCAAAGCATCTTGTACATTTTGTGGCATACCCTTAAGCATTGGAGTTTCCATAATTCCCGGTGCAATGGTCATAATACGAATGGCATGTCGTGCTAGCTCACGAGCAATCGGCAAAGTCATCGCCACAATAGCGCCTTTTGATGCAGAATAAGCTGCCTGTCCAATTTGACCGTCAAATGCTGCAACAGAAGCAGTGTTCACAATGATGCCACGGTCCTCTTCACCTTCTTCAACCGTGTTTTTGCTCATTGCATCTGCTGCAAAACGCAACATGTTAAATGTACCTGTGACATTAATATTTAAAGTCTTTGCAAATAACCCCAAGTCATGAACGCCCTCACGGCCAACTACTTTTGCAGAAGGGCCAATACCGGCACAATTAACCAAACCATGCAAATGACCATGTTTAACCAACACATCTTTAAAGAACTGCTCAGCAGCTGCTTCATCGGTTACATCAAGTTTTACAAAGTCAGCTTTTGGCCCTAACTGTTTCGCCTGCTGCTCACCTGCTTCTATATTCATGTCTACTAATGTGACTGAGGCACCCTGCTTTACCAAATACTCAGCAGTTGCAGCCCCTAAACCAGAGCCACCACCTGTAATCACAAAATGTTTTCCTTGAATTTTCATTATGTAACGTCCTATAGAAATGTTCTTTAACCTTAGTAGTGAGAGTAAAAGTTGTTTTTTTCCGATACAATTTCAAAAAACCTCAAAATGCTTGCAGCTTTTGATCAATCCAAATTTTGAATATGAAATATTTCACGTGAAATACCTAAAAAATGAGTCTTTGACATGGTTGTCCAATCTTCTTTAAGTAAAGGAACAATTTCGATTGCACTGGTACATGAAGCATTAAGTGCGGCTTATGCCAAAGGGCTCAATACTCAAATTATTTTGAATAAAGCTGGCATTCCTGCTGAATTACTTATGACACCTAAAGCGCGTGTTCCGGTAGCAACGTATGCACAATTATGGATAGAACTTGCCAATGCCATGGATGACGAGTTTTTTGGCATGGATAGTCACCCTATGCGCCGTGGTAGTTATAAATTACTTACAAAACTCGTCAGTACGGCTGAAACTTTAGAAAAAGCGCTCTACGATATTTTGAAGTTTTTTAATTTTGTGCTTGACGATATACGAGGAGAACTCATTCGAGAACAAGAAAAAGCTTATTTGGTGATTCATGATCAAGAACAACCCAAACGTATGTTTACCTACGCAACCTTTTTAATGTTGGTACATGGGCTTATGTGTTGGTTAGTCGATCAAAGAATTGGCTTAAACCGTATTGCGGTACGTTGTCCAAAACCGAACGATATTCAAGATTATTTGGTACGCTTTTGTGAAGATATAGACTTTAATGCCGAGATAAATCAGATTGAATTTGATGCGCACTATTTAGATATAAAAATTAAAAAAGATAAAAAAGCGCTTTACGATTTTTTAGAGCAAACTCCACAAAATCTTTTAGTTCGCTTTAAAAATGAAAATGCATTAAGTGTTGTTATTCGGCGTCATTTATTGAAACTTCACCCAGCCGAATGGCCTGAACTCAAAGATGTCGCACAGCAGCTCAATATTTCAGAAGCTACCGTTCAACGCCGACTTAAACATGAAGGAGTGAGTTATCAACAAATCAAAAATGAAATTCGCTGTGATATTGCAATTGAACGTTTAAGCAAAAGCAATGATTCAATACAAGACATTAGTGAAGACTTAAATTTCCATGACCCGAGTGCATTTCACCGTGCTTTTAAAAAATGGACAGGTGTTAGCCCCGGCGCTTATCGAGATAACTTAACTACATTCAAGCAATAACATATACATCGAATGAAGTTTAAGGCATTAGGGCTTAAGCTTATGATATTTATGTCTTTTAAATTCAATATTTCAGATAAATGCATTATTTAAAAAACTAATAATTACTATAAAAACAGAGATTTACAATTTTATCCAAACTTTTATCTTTCAAACTGATTTACAAATCAAAATAACTAAGTTTGTAAGCCTCTAAACACATGAAAGGATGATCTATTATTTCATTTCGGTTTTATTTTTATCATGTCTTTAAAATCAAAATTTTCTCTACCAAAGACTTTGTTGGCATCAACATTGGGGTTTGTATTTGCTTCATCTACTTTTGCCGCAATTCCGACTACACTTAAACTTGATTACGCCTACTACGCACCAACCAGTCTAGTGGTAAAAGATCAAAAACTTCTCGAAAAAGCACTTCCAAATACTCAAATTAAATGGGTTTTCAGTCAAGGCAGTAACCGCTCATTAGAATATCTCAACAGTAATAGCATCGATTTTGCTTCTACCGCTGGATTGGCTGCTGTATTAAGTCGAGCGAATGGTAGTCCAATTAAAACTGTTTATGTACAAAGCCAACCGGAATGGACCGCCCTTGTTGTCGCAAAAAATTCACCTATTAAAAGTCTAAAAGACTTAAAAGGTAAGAAAATCGCAGCCACCAAAGGAACAGACCCTTTCTTATTTACTCTACAAGCACTCGACACGGTAGGCTTGAATAAACGAGATGTACAACTGGTCCATTTACAACATCCAGATGGCAAAACGGCGTTAGAACGTGGTCAAGTCGATGCTTGGGCTGGGCTTGATCCATTAATGGCTTCAGCTCAAATTCAATCGGGTGCCAAATTACTTTATCGTAATGTAGCATTTAATAGTTATAGCGTACTTAGCGTGAAAGAAGACTTTGCAAAGCAAAGCCCAGAAGCTGTTGAAGCCGTTATTAAAGCCTATGAACAAGCCCGAAAATGGGCAAAAGCCAATCCAGATAAAGTAGCAGCACTTTTAGCTCAAGAATCAAAACTCCCTCTACCTGTGGCTAAACTACAACTGAGCCGAACCAACTTTGATCAAAGCATTCCAACGGCAACTCAAGCACAAGCGCTAAAACGTTCTGGAAAAATTTTGACTGAAGAAGACTTGGTTAGAAAAGGTACGAACGTCAATCAAGTGGTTGATCAGTTATTAGATCCACGTTTTGCTCAAAAAGTCGTGAAATAGTATATGAGTGATTCACTTAACAAAGCTGAGCTAAATCACTTCTTAGCTCAGCAGGCTTTAAAATCGCAGAAAAAGCATCTAAACAACAAATTTACACGTTGGTTTAAAGCGCTACTCATTCCACTCATCTTTTTAGCGGCTTGCGAGTTTTTAGCCAGAAATGGCTATATCGATGCTTATCTATTGCCTGCACCTTCTAGTTTATGGCAATCTTTTTTAGATTTAGCTCATAGCGATCTATTTGCCCACATTTATATTAGTACATGGCGTGTTCTGTTGGGCTTTATTATAGGAAGCGGTTTAGGTTTAGTTTTTGCAATTTGGGTTGGATTAAGTAAAGAAGCAGAAGCTTATTTAGAACCGACCTTTTCAGCAATTAAATCAATTCCAAGTCTTGCGTGGATCCCTCTGCTATTACTTTGGTTAGGAATTGATGAGGGTTCTAAAATTACATTGATTGCAATCGGAGCATTTTTTCCAACCTACACCAATACAGTTGCAGCAATTCATAATGTAGATAGAAAGCTCATTGAAGTTGGAAAAGTTTATCGGCTTAATGCTTTTCAGCGGATTATATCTATTATTTTACCCGCAGCCTCTCCAGGCATTTTAACGGGTTTACGCAACAGCTTAAGCTTATCTTGGATGTTTATGATTGCAGCTGAACTGATTGCAGCTACTCAAGGGATTGGCTATTTACTCAGTGATGGCCGAGAAACCTCTCGACCAGATATTGTTATCATTGCAATTATTTTATTAGCCCTACTGGGTAAAGTAACCGATACCTTAATGAAATTTATCGAAAATTGGTTATTACGTTGGCGGGATACACTACAAAAGTAATTTTAAATCCAGCATGCCAAAGTAACTCGATCATTTTGGCCATAGTCTTGAATGGTTTTAATCTCACTAAAACCATGCTCAGCAAATATATTTCGAACAGCTTGCCCCTGATCATAACCATGCTCTAGTGCAATCCACCCTTGTGGTTTTAACCAGTTTTTCCCTTGAGCAATAATAATTTCAATATCAGCCAGTCCCTGATGATCTGCAACCAATGCACGGCGTGGTTCTGTTGCCAAAGCTTGCATGTGTTCATCTTCAGGATCGATATACGGCGGATTAGAAACAATTAAATCAAATTGTTGGGGTTCCAGTGCTTCAAACCAAGCGCCACAAGCAAATTTCACATGATGCAAGCCGTGTGTTTGTGCATTTTCTTTTGCAACATCTAAAGTAGGTGCGTAAATATCAGTTGCTGTGACGAACCAATCTGGACGTTCACTTGCCAATGCAAGCGCAATTGCACCTGTTCCCGTTCCCAAATCCACGATATTTGCATTCTTTGGCAAATTTAGATTTAAAACAGTTTCGACCAAAACTTCAGTATCCGGACGAGGTACTAAAGTATCAGATGTTACTTTTAAATCGAGCGTCCAAAATGGCTGCGAACCTGTCACGTAAGCTAAAGGTTCACCATTTTGGATACGTTCAAGACCAGCCAAGTAGTCTTGTTCTTGTTGGGCTGTTAACTCTTGCTCAAGTCTGAACTTTAATTCGAGTGAATTGATTTTTAGAAAATGCTCAAGCAGCCAAGCATTTTCCTGTCGTTCATAACTGTCAGGCTCACCACGAATTGCAAGCGCTTGAGCAATATTCATTAGCCGCCATTTTCCTGTGCAAGCATCGCAAGCTGATCTGCCTGATATTCACGATGTAAACTATCGAGCAATTCCGTTAAATCACCTTCCATAATGGCATCTAACTTATATAAAGTTAGGTTAATACGGTGATCCGTCATACGTCCTTGCGGATAGTTATAAGTACGGATACGTTCAGAACGGTCACCAGAACCAACTAAATCACGGCGCATTTCAGAAGTTGCTGCATCGGCTGCTGCACGTTTAGCATTTTCTAAACGTGATACTAACAATGCCATCGCCTTAGCTTTATTTTTATGCTGTGAACGTTCTTCTTGGCACTCAACGACTGTACCGGTTGGAATGTGAGTAATACGGACTGCCGAATCGGTTTTGTTAATATGCTGACCACCCGCACCTGACGCACGGTAAGTATCAATACGCAAATCTGCCGGGTTAATTTCAACATTAGTATCAACGTCAATTTCAGGCAAGATTGCTACTGTACAAGCTGACGTATGCACACGACCTTGTGATTCAGTTGCTGGAACACGTTGCACACGATGCGCGCCACTTTCGAACTTTAAGCGGCCATACACACCATCACCATCTACACGGCAAATGACTTCTTTAAAACCACCATGCTCGCCTTCATTTTCAGAAAGGACTTCAATACGCCAACCTTGCGATTCGGCATATTTGCTATACATACGGAATAAATCGCCTGAGAAAATTGCAGCTTCATCACCGCCCGTCCCGGCACGAATTTCTAAATATGCAGCATTAGAGTCATTTGGATCTTTTGGAATCATCAAAATATTAAGCTGGCTTTCTAATTCTTCAAGCAATGCTTTATTTGCTTGAATTTCTTCTTCTGCCATATCTTTAAAGTCAGGGTCCGACTTCATCATTTCAGCAGTTTCAATATCTTCTTCTGCTTGACGGTATTTGCCCCAAACTTCGGTAATTTCAGTTAAATCACTATGTTCACGAGACAGTTTACGGAAACGTTTGTTATCGGAAATCACTTCTGCATCTGCAAGCAATGCAGTAAGTTCTTCATGACGATCACAGAGTTGATCAAGACGTAAACGGAGTGACGCTTTCATAAGAGGAAATATCTCAAAAGTCCAAAAAACTTATCTAGATAAATATAAGAAGATAAGCCAAATCATAAAAATAGCGCATAGTTTACAGTTTATGCCGATTAAATAACATATGTAATCCTTTAAAACGTTAACTTTCCAAATCCATATAATAAAAGAGACTTTATTTATAAAGTCTCTTTAACCTTTATAGTTATTTTAATTTTTCTAATAAAGTTTTACCGACAAGAACAGCCGAAGCTGGATTTTGTCCAGTAATAAGTTCACGATCCACCACTACATTTGGCGACCAAGCTTTCGTATTGCTTTGATATTTTGCTCCAAGTGACTCTAATGCAGTTTGTGGATAGAACTTCATCTAACCACCTTTTAATAAGCTCTTCGCTTGCTCTTCTTCTTGATTGCTAATTACTGTCATCTGATAATTTTTATAAATCCATTCGCCAGTTTTTACTGGTTTGCCTTGTTCGAGTTGACCAACTACTTCCGAGGCATTTGGTAAAGTAGACATTAATGCAATAGGACCATGACAGACCAACGCAGTAGGTTTACCAGCTTTATGGAAAGCTGTAAGTACTTTTCCAAGTTGTTTATCTTTTAATAGATCTTGCATAGGTGCATGCCCACCTGGAATATAAATAGCATCAAACTGCCCCACACCAATTTGTTCAATACGAGATAGGCTCACAACTGGAGAATCTTGAGCAGATGTTAATTTTAGATCATGCAATAAATTTGCATATTGCTTTAATGCTTTTTCATCTTGGTTAAAATACATTGCATTATTTGATGACTCATCTAACGTTGGAGCTTTCCCCTTTGGAGTGGCAAATGTTACGGTATGCCCTGCATCTAAAAGCATTTTTGTAGGCTGCATCAACTCATTTAAGTAAAAACCTGTTTTAAAAACCTGCTTATTCTTTAGCTCTAACTGTCCTTCATCAGACAACACAACTAACACATGAGCAGCATTTGCACTTAATGCTGCTGAAGCTGTAACTATTGCAAGCATTATTTTATTTAGAGATTTCATCATTCGACCTTCATTCCAACCATTTGCTGGATTTATATTTTGGATGGATATATTCTATTTTTGCCAATGAGGTAGATAAACAACCACCTTTGCAAATATTTTTTGCGTTTGAGGACTAAATGTCACGTCAATTTGACCATCTTGCCGATATTGAAGTGTTTTTAATTGTGGCTGAGAAGCTTTCTATTAGTGCAGCTGCAATTGATTTATCTACAACGCCTTCAGTCATTAGTAGAACAATTACAAGACTCGAGAAAAAATTAGGTATCCAGTTTTTTAGAAGAACTACTCGCCATTTAAGTCTGACCGAAGCAGGTCAGCTTTACTATGAAAAAATGCAACATGCTTTTCAGTTAATTGACCATGCTGAACGCGTGGTTCAAGGTGAACAGCTACAAATTTCTGGAAAAATTAAATTAAGTGTACCTACGACTTATGGGCACTATCGTCTCCCCCCCTTATTAGAAAAATTTCTTTTGAAATATCCGGACATTCAAATTGAAATTAGTATTTCTAATCGAAACGTTGACTTAATTGCTGAGGGTTTTGATTTAGCCATCCGTCAAGGACAACTTCCTAACAGCACCCTTATTGCTAGACCTTTAGAGCAAGCACCTTTAAAACTTGTTGCCTCGCCTGCTTATTTGAAGCGCATGGGTATTCCAAAAAATTTGGAAGAATTAAAACATCATCAATGTATTGCCTTTGAATTGCCCAGTAGCGGCAAAATAACCCCATGGTTTTTAAAAAATGATAATGAGGAAATTCAATGGATACCAACAAATCGAATTTTAGTAAAAGAAGATATTGTGGGTGTGGTAACTCTTGCTGAAAGCGGGCTAGGTATATGTCAAAGTTACGACTTTATTGTTAATGAAAAAATTCAACAAGGAAAACTACAACCTATACTTAATACATATGCAGGTCATACACGTCCTTTTTCTTTGTTATATGCGCAGCATAAACACATGTCCTCTGCTACCCGAGCTTTAATTGATTTCTTATGTTCAAATGATGACTAGCTAAACTGAATATTTGTAAATGGTATTTAATTTTTCTAGGTGAATAGTAAATATTCTATTTTAATAGAAAGCATACAAAGAAGACACTAAACTCCAATAATCGAGTGAAGGTTCTCCACATTTAAAGAGAAGTGTTTTGTTACATTTGCCGTAACGAAAGATATTAAGGTCCTGTAACTTGGGACACGGAGTAAATGATGAAATTAAATGCTTTATTATGTAGTGCTGTTTTAGCTACTTCTATGGTAACTGTAGCACATGCTGACAACACAACTCATGTAGCAGCAGCTTCTGCTTTAGGTAGTGTTGCTGGTACTGCAATTGGTAAAAGCATGGGTGGTACATCTGGTGCAACAATTGGTGCTGCTTTAGGTGGTGCTGGTGGTGCAGCAGTTGCAAGTGACCGTCGTCACCGTACAGAATCTGCAATTGGCGGTGGTTTAGGTGGCGGTGCAGGTTATACTGTTGGTAAAAGCATGGGTGGTACAAACGGTGGTTACATCGGTGCTGCTTTAGGTGCAGCAGGTGGTTCTGCTTTAGGTAATAAAATTTCTAAAGACCGTGATGCAGATCGTTCTTCTAAATATTGGAAGAAAAAACACCGTCATCATCGTCACTAATTACCGTGATGAAATCGGCTTAAAAACACCTTCGGGTGTTTTTTTATAACTAAAAATTTTGGTTTCCAAGATAGTTGCTCATAGTTTATCCATATATTAATAGAAACAATACAAAGCAGACACAAAACTATCGTATCCGCATGTGCCTTCTTCATAATTTTCTCGAAATTTTTAATTACATTTAGCTCAAGACATAAAGATTGCTCGTTATTGAAAAGAGCATGGAGTTCCACAATGAAAATGAATGTTTGGTTAGCAAGTGCATTAATCGCAACAACATCTATGGTTACAGTTGCTCATGCAGATAATGGTACCCGTGTAGCGGCAACTTCTGCTCTAGGTAGTGTAGTAGGAACAGCAATCGGTAAAAGTATCGGCGGTACATCAGGTGCAACAATTGGTGCAGCTTTAGGTGGTGCTGGTGGTGCTGCTGCAGCAAGCGACCGTCGTAACCGTACAGAAGCGGCTATTGGTGGTGCTTTAGGCGGTGGCGCAGGTTACACCGTTGGTAAAAACATGGGCGGTACAAATGGCGGATATATCGGTGCAGCAGTTGGTGCCGCTGGTGGTTCTGCTCTAGGTCGTAAAGTTGCCCAAGATCGTAACTATGATGACCGTTATGACCGTCGTTATGATCGTGATGACCGTAGATATTATGATGGTGATCGCCGCTATTACAGAGGTGGTAACTACCGTCATGACAACGGTTTACACCGTGGTTGGTACAAACATCGTTAATTTATATATCAATCTAAAAAGGCACCCTAGTGGTGCTTTTTTATTTTAGGAAGAAAGCCATATCGAAAAAAAACGATATACATTAGCTTCTTTATATCGTATTATTTCGATATAACGTTTTCCGAGAATATCGCATGCGATCACTTCAAGATACTAAATTTTCAATTTTGGAGCTTGCCCCTATACGTGATGATAAAACTATTGAGTTTTCATTACGTCATGCACTAGAGCTTGCCCAACATGCAGAAAAGTTAGGTTATGACCGTTTTTGGCTTGCAGAACATCATAATATGGATGGAATTGCGAGTTCGGCAACAGCTGTTTTACTTGGTTTTATCGCGGCTCATACCCACCGCATTCGTTTAGGTTCAGGCGGGATCATGCTGCCAAACCATGCTCCGTTAGTGGTTGCAGAACAATTCGGTACATTAGCTACTTTATATCCAGACCGTATTGAGTTAGGTTTAGGCCGCGCTCCAGGTACAGATCAGGTCACTATGCGTGCCTTACGCCGCGGACATCAGGAAACAGAAGATCAGTTCCCGAGAGATGTTGTAGAAATCTTGCAATATTTCAAAGCACCTCAAGTGGGCCAAAAGATTATTGCGACACCTGGACAAAATACTCATGTACCTGTCTGGTTATTAGGTTCAAGCTTATTTAGTGCCCAGTTGGCTGCAAAACTTGGCTTACCCTACTCATTTGCATCACATTTTGCACCACGTATGCTTGGTCAAGCCATTGAACTTTATCGTGAGAATTTCGAACCTTCTGAATATCTAGATAAACCTTACGTTTCAATGGGTGTTCCAGTTGTCGTTGCTAATACAGATGAAGAAGCACAGTTCTTGGCAACAAGTGCTTATCAACGTGTATTAGGATTAATTCGTGGGGAAAGCCTCAAACTTAAGCCACCAGTTACATCTATGCAGGGATTATGGAACACGGCAGAACAACTGTCTGTTGAAAACTTCTATACGATGGCACAAATCGGTTCAGTTGAAACAGTACGTTCAGGTCTGCAAAAACTTCTGGACACTTATGAAGTCGATGAGTTTATTTTTACTTGTGATGTATACGACACAGCTAAACGCTTAGATAGTTTCACCCAATTAATGCAAGTAAAATCAGGCAATTAATATATACGCAACATCTCATGTTTGAATCTATATCAAGCATGAGATAACCACCTATCTGAAAATACTTTACCCAGACTCCTTGCTTGGTTATTTATATTAAAACGATAAAAATCATCATAAATGAAAAACAAAAGGACTTTTGGAAAATGAGTATTGACCTTAAAAATAATGTCGCTAAATCAGCTATTTTTCAAAATACAGTTGAGGATTTTGAAGCCTTCACTGGTCAAATTCTGTCATCAAATCAACTTAAAGAATTTGATTTTTCTCATTTAAATGTAGCC
This sequence comes from Acinetobacter sp. OYA S30, assembly GCF_033599315.1. NCBI lineage: Bacteria > Pseudomonadati > Pseudomonadota > Gammaproteobacteria > Moraxellales > Moraxellaceae > Acinetobacter > Acinetobacter sp. OYA S30. The sequence goes on along the minus strand of NZ_JAWVAV010000003.1, from coordinate 93,993 downwards.
ATTATTGGAACGGATCAGGAGACCGTAACGCATTTAGAAAAAATCTGCCAACAGGCAAAATTTGTAACGGTATTTCAAATTACGCCTCACTTTATTTTACCTCACAGTCAAATCGGTATACATCGATTAATTACCCATCCACTTATTGCCAAGAACCGGAGGTTATTTAACAATCGTGTTAAAAGCATCTTAGCTCTACGTTTTCTTGAAACCCAAGTAAATGAAACATGGCTTAAACGACTTTTGACGCCCAATACCGCACGCTCAAATAAAACATATTTTAAATCGGATAGCTACTATACTGCACTGCAAAGAGCAAATTGCAAACTACAAACTTGGCCGATTGTAAAAGTTACCGATACAGCCATTTATAGTATGGATGGCACTCAACGACCTGTTGATATCATTATTAGAACCACACCTTAAAAATAAAAAAGCATGGTTGATAGACCATGCTTTTTTTCTCACTCATTTCAAATCATATCGAGTTAAATACCCCTGCTCATCATAATGTAAGATGATGCGCTGGGACTTTTGTAATTCTGATAATGATTCGGTACTGACCATAAATTGTGAGGCCAGCAACTCAACAGAGCTATTCGGAGCTTTGCTGCGGCGATCATCTCCATGAAATCTAAGCCAGTTATAACTTGCCCATAAAATTAAAATTAGCGCGCTCAGACCTATTAGCAGAAGTAAGTGCAATAAAGTTTTCACTTCTGAAACATGATCGACCCACACATAGTCATAAATGAGGTGCCCTTCAAAAATCCATAAAAATAATGAAACGAGTGGAAAAAGCAGCCACATTAAACAAAACCAACCTATTGTTTGTAACGTATAGTTTGCAGTTTTATTTTTCACATATTCAGGCTGATCAATATATTCAGGTATATCTAAAACTTCTACGTCGATATTTGCATCATTTTTCATGAGTGATCTCCACGGAAGCCTCGATCAGGGCTTACCCAACGAGCACGTTTTTTGGTGTTAAATATAGTTTTGGGTACTGCAACAACACTGGTAAATAACGTCAGTAACCAGAAAAATAATGGATACCAAATTACCCAAAAATAATTTCTAAAAAGCCGACCACGATCATAACGATGGTCTATCCATAAACTTACTAGAAATTGAACAAGACATGTTCCACCTAATATCACGCCATACCACTGCGGCATGAGTGAATTAATTTGAAATTGTTGCGGTAAATCCACAAACAATCCCACAAAAAATAGAATAAAAATCATAATCATCACATATGACCAAATAATGCTGACTAAAGCTTCGAGCATTACCGGCCACATACGGCGCAAGCGGAGTTTGAACATTTTCGGAATATATTCTAATAATACCTCTACCCCACCTTGTGCCCAGCGTAAACGCTGTTTCCAAAGGCCTTTAAAGGTTTCCGGCATATAGATATAACAAAGTGCTTGAGGAATATATTGAATGTCCCAATGGTCCATTTGGAGCTTCCAAGAGATATCAATATCTTCCGTAATTTTGTCATCAGACCAAAAGCCCACGCGAACCAAAGCGGTCTTTCTAAATGCTGCAATTACACCTGATACTGTAAAAATACGGCCATATGTTCTTTGTGCGCGCTTAATCAAGCCAATAATTGAAGAGAACTCGCCGACTTGCAATTTACCTAAAATACTTGAGCGATTTAAAATTCTAGGATTACCGGTTACAGCACCAATTCTTGGAAAATTTAAAAAAGGCTGCATAAGCCAAAGTACTGCATGAGGATGTAATAAAGCGTCTCCGTCAATACACACTAGATATTCGTATTTACTTACTAACACTCCCGATCTTAAAGCCACTGCCTTACCTTGGTTTTCTGCCAGGTGCACAACTCTTAATCGGGCGTCTTGAGCTGCCAGTTCATCAAGAATTTCTGCAGTGCTGTCACTACTTCCGTCATTTACAGCAATGACTTCAAAATTCGGATATTTTGTCTGTAAGGCATAACGAATCGTTTGTCGGACCTGAGCTTCTTCATTAAAGCAAGGAATAATAATACTGCACCCTTCACTTGATGGCTCAGGCAGTTGCTGCTCATGATATTCCCTTTTAAAGAAAAACCAGAGACCTCCTACCATCCATGTCCAAGCCATCAACAACGGATATAAAAAGGCAAAAGCAAATAAAATATCGAGTAATACTTTCATTACTTTTTCCCCTCAGTCGCGAGACCTGCAAAGGGCTGATACATGACCGAACTCGAATTCAAGCTAATCGGGTTATATAAATATTCATGAACATTTTTTGAGTTTTCATTGGTATAGCCATCAATACCAAATTTCTGAATACCTATGCGCTGAATATTGAAAAGACCTTGTTTCACTTCTTGCCAGACATTTTGCTGATTATTTTCGGGTAATGATAAAGTCAGCATAATGCGCTGTTTATATTTCGTATCAAGCGTATTTAAAAGTGCTAATACGTGATTAAACTGTTTTTGCTTACCCACTATATTGAACTTAAGATTTACTAAATCATGTTGGGATAACAGGTTTTTTAAAAGCGTTGGTAAATTTTCGATATGTTCAAAATCAGGTGTAAGCAATAAACTAAACTGAGCCTGATTACTCATGTTTAAATAAGGCTTCACAGCCTTTTGAGTAAGCTGGCTCACATATGTAAGCTGTTTTAATTGGTCAGCACAGGTATTTTCTTTTATTGTTGTGCTTTGCATAGCACAATTTAAAGTGGTTCCAGCATTAAGTTGAATACCACTTAAATTACTATTGAAACGTGCGATATCCTTCGCTAAATCTGCCACCAAGAACGGTTTATTTTTTTGAGGATATACAGGCAACTCTAAAATAACCGACTGTCCGGCACGAGTTTGTGCCTGCCATAAAGTTCGGTTCAAAATATCTTGCTGGACGCTTAGTTGAGTTGTTGGGAAATAAGCAATGTCATACTGCCCATCGCCATCTTGATCATCTAAAGGTTTCAATATCAATGTGTTATTTTTTAAGCTATAAAGCTTGGATAACAATAACCCTAGTTTCTCATCTGACTGAGTATTAGTTGAAGCAGTTAATTGTTTTAAGTCCATACTCACAAAGTGGCGAGGTTGCTTAAATAAATCTAATTCTTCAAAGTTGAGAATATTGATCATACCCTCTGTTAACTGCTCAGCTGTAGGATTATTAGTGACTAAACTACGTTTAAAAGTCGAGTCACTCACTCTATTCATTCCATCACGTCCTAAACTGAAAGAAAAAATAAAGCCGGCTTCTTGAGACAATTTTTCTAATTGCTCATTCACAGCACCATAAGGCCAAATAATTGCCTTAGGTTCAACACCCACTTCTTTCTTTAAAACGGCGTATGATTTTTTTAAGTCCTGCAAAATACGTTGTTGATATTCCACATCCGTTTCATAACGCTTTTGTGATTTTAAATACGCGTAAGAAGTCGCAGCAGGCTGTTCATTCCCTTGGGGATTAGCCAATACTCCATGATGCAAATCATCACTATGACTTGCAAACTCGGCTAAGCCCGAAGCTTGCATTTCTCGCACTTGCTTCCAATCGACTAGGTTTCCTTGCCCATAAGCTTCATAACCAGCTTGTGTATTCCCATTTAGCCAACTGGTCGGAAGTGCAAATACTGCCGGAATCTGATATTGCTTAAGTAATGGAAATACACGGCTATAACTACTTAAAGCGCCATCATCGAAAGTTAACAAAATAGAATTATGAGGTAATTCCTTACCTTGTTTACGCGCCTCTTCAATATCTTTTAAGCGAATGGGCTTCCAGTCAGATTGACTTAACCAGTCAAAGAACTGTGCTAAATTTTTCGTTTGGATTGCATAAATATCCCGATCCCCTTCTTTTAAGACATCATCCCTGACATCATGAAAAGTTAAAGAAACCGTATGATTTTTTGGTAAATCTATTTCTATCTGGGCATATGCAAATTGCAGAGGCAACAATGTTGAGACCAAGGTACAGCCCAACATTTTCGACAATAAATTATTCATTAAAAACGCCCTTCAAATCCAAAAATACCGTAGGTATGTTGTTCATCATGTCCATCGTAAGGATGGTATTGCCAACCAATTCCATAATTGAGCTGCCATGTCCGGGATAGCTGCCATTGATGCTGATATTGCAAAGAGTAAGTGGGTTTAACAGAGTAATCGGCCTGTTTATAAAGGCCTACACCCGCTTCAAAATGCTGCTTAAATGAACGCTCATATTCACGCCAAGTCACCCAGTCATGACTTAAGTTCAACTCACCGCTGTAATGTGAACTTGGACTAAAATAAGCTGTTTGATCTTGGCTGTTAGTACCGTAGAAACCTCGAACAGTGCCATACGTAATATGATGAGGCGCGTCGAATAGTCTTTCACGCCAAAATGTTGAAAATTCTTGTTGTTTGTTACCATCACTAATATCAGTTAAACCGTAACTCGCGCCAATCTGGCGAGATTCATCTTTTTGCCATGTGACAGCAGCTCGGTAAGATTGACCATCTTCCCCTTCATCAAGGGCTTGTAAAGGAATGTCAGCCTGACTGTTATATTGCAATTGATACTGCCAGTGGTCGTTTAGCCATTGGGACCAATCAAGACGGACTCCTGCTTGTCCACCATCCGTACTTTGCGACACAATTGCCGACAACGCCTTACGGTTCGCCTGCCATTCTGCTCCGACCCCATAACGCTGGTCATGCACATCGCCAAAACGGTACTCACCATAACGATCTTGATGCCAAGCGAATAAACGATAATTATCATTAATCCAAGGGCTATTAAGACGCGTTTCCATTTCACGGTCTTTTAAACCATTCTGCCCACTTACAGTATCGCGACCGTCGGCCTTACTTTGCCCCCAAGTGGTTGAGTGTGAAATAGTGACTCTATTACGATCTTCTAATTCTTTTCGACTTTTAATGACCCCACTATCATCAGGGTAATATTGCACTAAGTTTTGAGTCGTTTTTCGCCATGTCGGAATATCACCTAAAGCTTGAGCATTTTGCATTTCATTAATGCGGGTGTCTTTAGCAATCGGATCTATACCATTTAACCGGGAAATTGTTTTTTTTGCCTCTAGCGGTTTTTCTCTCCAACGTTCTACACGCGCAAGATTATTAATCAGGCTCTCATTCGCAGGCGCCTGCTCTACTTTTTTTTGAAAATGCTTTTCAGCTTGATCCAGATGATTAGCGTAGGCTAAATGCATTCCTTGTAAAGCAATATAATCATCACGATCAGGATGGCTGATTTTATCTACCCCCTTAGCCTGACTATATTTATAAGTTGGAATAAGCCGATCAACCTCAGCGAGAAGTTGTTCAGCTTCCTTATATTTTTCTTGTTCAATATAAGAATAATACAGTCCCGTATAAACGGTCATATCCGGATAATTCTTTTCGGTTAAAAGCGTTTTATAAGCAAACTCGGCCTGTTTCGGTTTTTGCTCCGCCAAATAACTATCCGCAATTGCATGACGTACATATGCCGGTAATTTTTCGAGTGGAATATTCAACTGGGTGAAACTCTCTATAACCGCTTTTGAACGCCCTCTAAAATCTAATCCATATAAATAATCGTAATAAAACCGTAAGTAATTAGGATCGGAAGGATTCATTTGCTGATGCATTTTTTGTCCTTGCTCCAGCACTTTATCTAATTCAGCAAAGCTTTCAGCATCGGATAGACCTTCGCGATTTAAATATTTATATCGAGCAATTGCATTGTTGATATGTTGAGAAAACTCACTAACTTGTAAAGTCTTTAACATTTGCACTGTTTGTTCAGTTTTTTCGCTCGCTTGCAGTAATTGCTGCGCCTTTTTATATGAGCCAATAGCAATTAGATCGTAAACATATTCTTGTAAAACGGATGAGGATTTTGGTTGTTGTTGATAAGCATGCTCAACTGTAGCTAAAGCATCTACTGGTAAATTTATTAAACGATAAGCATATGCAACCCGTACCAACTGATCAGCAGTTAAACCTTTAATATCGATCTTCGACAACTGATCTTTAGCATTCGCCACATCTTGAGCTTCAGCATACAAAACCGATAATAAAATACGCCCATCAACTGACTTTTGAATATTGAACTTTTTTGACCAGTCAATTGCAGTTTTAAAATGCTTAAAATCACGGAAATTTTGAATTAAAGGTAACTTTGTATATTCTGGAAAGTCTGCATAATTAATATTTACCAAAAACCGTGAAAAATTTGTAAGATCCCTTTTTTCACTTGACATAATAAACAGATAATCAGCAAGCAGCTTTTGATCATGCGGGTATTTATTTAGCAATTGATCTAGTTGAGATACAGCTTGTTGAGTTTGTCCTGCTCTATAATTTTGAATAGCTTGCTCACGCAATACATCAACCTGAGCAGCGTATAAATGAATTGGCAAGAGATAGACCAATGAAAAAACACATTTCTTTAGCATTTTGAGAATCGAATAGTCCCATATCGAGATGGGAAAGTATAGTTAAAAATGTGACATACATCACAATAATCGAATAACTAGCAACTTTAATCACAAATGATAAATATGGAGAAAAAAAGTATTTGTTTTTTTAAAAGCCACCTAAAAACAAACATTTATAAAAATATAGATTATTCTTTTATATACATTTCTTTTCAAAATTATTATTTTTGAATATATTTAATTTGCACAAAACACACTTAACATTAACCAATCAAAAACATTTTTATATAAATGGTTTTATATTTAAAACTTTTATTTTTAATTTGTTTTATATTTAAAACCATTCAATTTAATCATATTAATAAAGTTTAAATTGAATGGCTAAAATAAATAATTGACTTAATTAACCAATACGGCGTTTTAAACCTGTCATTTGTAAAATACGAGTAGAAATTTCTTCAATCGACATTTCAGTAACGTTTAAGTATTTAATTCCCTCAGAAATATAAATACCTTCAATAGCTCGCAACTCCATCTGACACTGGCTAAAACTTGCGTATCGGCTATTCGCTTTACGTTCACTTCGAATCGCAACCAAGCGCTCGGCATCAATCATCAAACCAAATAATTTACTGCGGTGCTCTCTTAAGACTGCCGGTAAACGATTATCGTCTAAATCTTCTTCGGTTAAAGGATAGTTAGCAACACGGATACCGAATTGCAAAGATAGATAAATAGAAGTCGGTGTTTTACCGGAACGAGACACGCCAATTAAAATTAAATCAGCTTTGTCATAATGGCGGGTACGTGCTCCATCATCATTATCAAGTGCAAAATGGACAGCATCAATCCGGGCCTTGTAATACTCCGAATCGGTCACGGCATGGGTCTGTCCGACTAAAGTTGTAGGCGGGGTTCCAAGCTCCTGTTCCAGCTTACTAATTAACCCTTCAAACACATCCAGATTAACCGCTTTAGCCGTATTAATAATTTCTCGCACATGCGGATCGACCAAAGTATCAAATACTAATGGTAGGCAACCATCTCTGGTCTGACACTTGTTAATCTCGACCACCACTGCCATTGCGGCCTCTTCAGTGGTGATATAAGGCATGATGTGAATATCAAAATCTACGTTAGGAAATTGGGCTAATAACGAATGTCCAAGGGTCTCGGCAGTAATCGCAGTTCCATCAGAAATAAAAAAAACACTCCGCTTAAATTGTTTACTTTCTGACATTAAAATTCTCCTTAAACATTTGTCTTAGTGCTATATAATCTTTATAGTAAACTGATCTTACATGACTGTCGCTTAGTAAAATTCTCAACTAAGCACTTTATTTTTTAATTTCATGCCAAGATAGACATTAATACTGCAAAAGTGGAGTGAAAACTTTGGAAGCGCGCGTAATCGGTCTAGAAAAATTAGGGAAACACGATGTCGAACTCGTAGGTGGGAAAAACTCATCTTTGGGTGAAATGATCAGCCATTTATCAAATGCTGGTGTATCGGTACCTGGTGGTTTTGCAACAACTGCTGATGCCTATCGTGAGTTCTTAGACCAAAGCGGTCTTAACGCTCGAATTCAAGCAGAACTTGCAGAGCTTAACGTTGACGATGTAAATGCCTTAGCAGAAACTGGCGCTAAAATTCGTCAATGGATTGTAGAGACTCCACTTACACCTGGCTTAGAACAAGAAATTCGTGAAGCATTTGCTGCACTTTCAAATGGTAACCCAGATATTGCTGTTGCTGTTCGTTCGTCTGCTACTGCAGAAGACTTACCGGATGCATCTTTCGCCGGTCAGCAAGAAACTTTCTTGAATATTCGCGGTATTGATAACGTATTAATTGCTGTAAAAGAAGTATTTGCATCATTATTTAATGACCGTGCTATTGCATATCGCGTTCACCAAGGTTTTGAACACAGTCTAGTTGCGCTTTCTGCTGGTGTTCAACGTATGGTTCGCTCTGAAACTGGCGCTGCAGGCGTAATGTTTACCCTTGATACTGAGTCTGGCTTCCGTGATGTTGTATTTATTACTGCATCTTACGGTTTAGGTGAAATGGTTGTACAAGGTGCCGTTAACCCGGATGAATTCTATCTTTCTAAACCATTATTAAATGCAGGTAAACACGCGGTATTACGCCGTAACCTTGGTTCTAAGCACCAGAAAATGATTTATGGTGAAGAAGGTTCAGCGGGTAAATCTGTTGTAGTTGTAGACGTTGAAAAACAAGAACGTCAACAATTCGCGTTAAATGATCACGAGTTACAAGAGTTAGCGAAACAAGCGCTTATTATCGAAAAGCACTATGGCGCTCCAATGGATATCGAGTGGGCAAAAGATGGTGACGATGGTCAAATCTATATTGTTCAAGCTCGTCCTGAAACTGTAAAGAGCCGTCAAAATGTCGGCACAATGGAACGCTACCTACTCAAGCAAAAAGGTACTGTACTTTGTGAAGGCCGTTCAATCGGTCAACGTATTGGTTCTGGTAAAGTCCGTATTGTTAACTCAATTAAAGAAATGGACAAAGTACAAGACGGTGACGTACTTGTATCAGACATGACTGACCCAGATTGGGAACCAGTAATGAAACGTGCTGCTGCCATCATTACTAACCGTGGTGGCCGTACTTGTCACGCTGCAATTATTGCCCGTGAACTTGGCGTACCAGCAATCGTAGGTTGTGGTAACGCAACTGAAGTATTGACTGATGGTCAAGAAGTTACTGTTTCTTGTGCTGAAGGCGACACTGGTTTCATCTACGAAGGCGCGTTAGATTTTGAAGTTCAACGTAACTCTATCGAATCTATGCCTAAACTTTCATTCAAAATCATGATGAACGTAGGTAACCCTGACCGTGCCTTTGACTTTGCTCAAATTCCAAACGAAGGTATTGGACTTGCTCGTCTAGAGTTCATTATTAACCGTATGATCGGTGTTCACCCTAAAGCTCTTCTGAACATTGAAAGTTTGCCTCGCGAAACTCGTGCAGCGGTAATGACCCGTACAGCTGGTTATGCATCACCTGTAGAATTCTATGTTGAAAAACTAGTTGAAGGTATTGCTACACTTGCAGCAGCATTTGCTGATAAACCAGTTATTGTTCGTATGTCTGACTTTAAGTCAAATGAATATGCGAATCTTATTGGCGGTAAGTTATACGAGCCAGAAGAAGAAAACCCAATGCTTGGCTTCCGTGGCGCAAGCCGTTATGTTTCGGACAATTTCCGTGACTGTTTCGAACTTGAATGCCGCGCACTTAAAAAAGTTCGTGATGAAATGGGTTTAACTAACATCCAAATCATGATCCCATTCGTACGTACAGTGTCTGAAGCGAAACGCGTTATTGAGTTATTAGCTCAAAATGGCTTGAAGCGTGGTGAGAATGGCTTAAAAGTCATCATGATGTGTGAATTACCAACTAATGCATTGTTAGCTGAACAATTCCTTGAACACTTCGATGGCTTCTCTATCGGTTCTAACGACTTAACTCAGTTAACACTTGGTCTTGACCGTGACTCTGGTATTGTTTCTCACTTGTTCGATGAGCGTGATGCTGCTGTAAAAGCTCTCCTTTCTATGGCAATTCATGCTTGTCGTAAAGCGGGTAAATATGTCGGTATCTGTGGTCAAGGACCATCAGACCACCCAGACCTTGCAAAATGGTTAATGGAGCAAGGCATTGAATCAGTATCTCTTAACCCTGACTCGGTTTTAGACACATGGTTCTTCCTTGCTGAAGAAAAAATCAAGCAAATCTAATTTGTTATAAAAAAAGACCCATCCGTGGGTCTTTTTTCATCTTTAGAATAGAGAATTTTTACTTATGCAAATTTACTTGGCACGTAATAATCAACAAGCTGGGCCTTATACCTTAGAACAACTAAATCAAATGTTGGCAAGTCAACAAGTTTTGCTTACTGATTTAGCTTGGCATGAAGGCATGACAGAATGGAAAGCTTTAGGAGAATTAACCCAAGGTAAACTTGTATATCAACCTACTGGTTATTCTGCTTTTTCAGCAAATACAAATACGTCTTATAATGAGACCATTCAGCACATTCGTGTAGAAACTAAAACACACGAGCTTGCTTCAATTTCGTCTCGTGCTCTTGCAAAAATTATTGACTTATTACTTTGGCTACCTATTGCAGCTATTCCGTCTTTTTTCTTTAATGAAGCTCAATATAAACAACTTTTTGAGTTACAAAAACAGATGCAATCTGCAGAAGTTGCATCAACTAAAGCAGCTGAACTTCAACAGCAGCTTTTTACCCTTATTCCTATAGAAGCTTGGCATACAATGCTACTTTATGTCGTCATAATGCTCGCTATTCAAGCATTTTTATTGACTAAGTTTGGGCAAAGTATTGGTAAAAAAATTGTCGGAATTAGAATTGTCGATGCCGAAACCAATGGTAAAGTTAATTTAACGCGTATCTTCCTTCTAAGAAGTGTCGTTTTCATTATATTAAACTTACTATTTATGCCTATTAGTACAATTATTGACTATGCTTTTGCATTAGGACAAAAGCGACAAGCTCTACATGACAAAATTGCAAGAACAAAAGTGATCAAATGATAGTAAATGACTCATTCATTTAATGTCTAAAAAAAAGGAGGCACCTCGCCTCCTTTTTTTCCATAGAGAGTTGATATTTAAATAAAAGCTCTGTTGAAATTAGATACCCTACAAAAAAAATCGGGTTTTAAAACAATTATTTCAGACGACTTTATGTGTAGCTTAGTTTGTCGATATGAGGCATAATGCCCTACAACGTAGCGGTGTCACATCATTGAGAAGTCTAATTTTTAAGACTAGCGTTCTCAATCATGCGACACTTTAATCGCTATCCCATATTTAATTAGGGAATGGGACTCTTCACCGAGGTTGTAAAATGAGACAAACGATTTTAGCTGTATTGTCTTTATCAACGCTTGCCGCACTTTTGACTGGGTGTGGTGGTGATATGGTACTTCTAAACTCTAAAGGTCCAGTTGGTCAAGGTCAAAGTGACCTTATGATGACTGCGATCTATTTAATGTTACTTGTGGTGATTCCTTCAATCATCATGGCATTATGGTTTGGTTGGAAATATCGTGCGTCAAATAAAGATGCAGACTATAAACCTACATGGGCACACTCAACTGCAATTGAAGTTGTAGTATGGGGTATTCCTGTCATTATTATTGGTATTTTAGCTTGGTTAACTTGGTGGGGTTCCCACAAGTATGACCCATACCGTCCTTTAGAATCAGATAAAGCACCTTTAACTATTCAGGTTATTGCTGAACAGTTCAAGTGGATTTTTATTTATCCTGAACAAAACATTGCGACTGTTAACGAAGTACGTTTCCCAGAGAAAACTCCGTTAAGTTTCAAAATCACTTCTAACTTCACGATGAACTCATTCTTCATTCCACAGTTAGGCGGTCAGATTTATGCAATGGCAGGTATGCAAACTCACCTTCATTTGTTAGCAAATGAAACTGGTGTATATCGTGGTTTCTCTTCTAACTACTCAGGCTATGGTTTCTCTCAAATGCGTTTCAAAGCGCATAGCGTTACAGAGCAACAATTCAACGAATGGGTAGCGGCTGTTAAAGCAGGTAATGGTACAACCATTAACCCAGAAGCAGTTCAAAAAACTACGCTTGACCAAGCTGAATTGGCAACCTTACGTGATGGCGATCGTTCTAAGCACCAAATCGAGCATTTAGTAAATCGTGCTAAAGCTGCTGGTGATCAAGAAGCGCTTGCTAAAGCAGAAGCGATGAAACCGTTCCCGACTAAGCCACACCCTGTGACTTATTACTCTTCAGTTGAACCAAAATTGTTTGAAACAATTATCAACCACTATATGAGTAACTATCATGGTGCTGACCACTCTGCTGCACATACAACAGCAGAAACTCATGTTGCAGCTGAACACGCTGCTCAAGGGGAATAAGACATGGATATGATTTTTGGTAAATTGGGTTGGGACTCTATCCCGACAGAGCCAATCGTACTTGTCACCATGGTCTTTATGGCACTTGGTGCAATTGCTGTGCTTGGCGGTATCACCTATTTCAAAAAATGGGGATATTTGTGGAAAGAATGGTTTACAACTGTAGACCATAAAAAGATTGGTATCATGTATATCATCGTATCTGTCGTCATGCTTTTGCGTGGTTTCGCCGATGCGATCATGATGCGTTTACAACTTTTCCTCGCTAAAGGCGGTGGTGAAGGTTATTTACATCCTGACCATTACGACCAGATCTTCACCGCACACGGTGTAATCATGATCTTCTTCGTAGCAATGGGTCTAGTTGTAGGTATGATGAACATCTCTGTACCTTTACAGATCGGTGCTCGTGACGTTGCTTTCCCATTATTAAACTCTTTAAGCTTCTGGTTATTCGCTGGTGCTGCTGGTTTAATGATGCTTTCACTTGTATTAGGTGAATTTGCTGCGACTGGTTGGATGGCTTACCCTCCTCTGTCTGGTATTCAATATTCTCCTGGTGTAGGTGTTGACTACTATATCTGGGCACTTCAGGTTTCTGGTCTAGGTACGCTTTTATCTGGTGTTAACTTCTTTGTTACCATCATCAAAATGCGTGCGCCTGGCATGAAATTGATGGATATGCCTATTTTCACGTGGACTTCACTTTGTACGGCTGTATTAATCATTGCATCTTTCCCTGTATTAACAGGTACTCTTGCGATGCTTACATTAGACCGTTACTTCGGTTTCCATTTCTTCACAAATGAGCTTGGCGGTAGCCCAATGCTTTATGTGAACTTGATCTGGACATGGGGTCACCCTGAAGTATATATCTTGGTATTACCAGCATTTGGTTTATACTCAGAAATCGTTGCAACCTTCTCTCGTAAAGCGTTGTTCGGTTACAAGTCTATGGTATATGCAACAATTGCAATTACTGTATTAGCATTTGTTGTATGGCTTCACCACTTCTTCACCATGGGTGCTGGTGCGAACGTTAACGCGTTCTTCGGTATCATGACCATGGTTATTGCGATCCCTACTGGTGTGAAAATCTTCTCTTGGTTATTCACCATGTATAAAGGTCGCATCACCTTTACTACTCCAATGTTATGGACGCTTGGCTTCCTTGTAACATTCGGTATCGGTGGTTTAACTGGTGTACTTATGGCTGTTCCACCTGCGGACTTCCTTGTACACAACTCATTATTCTTGATCGCTCACTTCCATAACGTAATTATCGGTGGTGTGGTGTTTGGTATGTTTGCCGGCATCATTTACTACTGGCCAAAAATGTTTGGTTGGAAGCTCAATGAAGCATGGGGTAAAGCTGCATTCTGGTTCTGGTTCTTCGGTTTCTATTTTGCATTCATGCCACTTTATATCCTTGGTTTCATGGGTATGACTCGTCGTTTGAATACATATGACAACCCTGAATGGGACCCATACCTTGCGATTGCATTATTCGGTGCTGTTCTTGTTGCGATTGGTATTGCATGTTTCTTAATGCAAATCATCGTTGGTTTCTTACAACGTCACCAAAACATGGACTACACAGGCGATCCATGGGATGCTCGTACACTTGAATGGGCTACTTCTTCCCCTGCTCCATTCTATAACTTTGCTCATGAACCAGATGCAAGCGGTATTGACCGTTTCTGGACTGACAAAGAAAACGGTGTAGCATACGCACGTAATACTAAATATGAAGACATCCACATGCCGACTGATCGTGCTGCTGGTTTTGTCATTGCAATGTTCATTACTCTTCTTGGCTTTGCACTCATCTGGCATATTTGGTGGCTCGTTGTTGTTTCATTCGTTGCAGCTGTTGTTAGCTTGATCGTAAGCTCATTCACTAAGAATGTTGATTACTATGTTCCAGCTGCAGAAGTTGAGCGTATTGAAAACGAACGCTATGCTTTACTTGAAAAACACTTGAAGAAGGACTAAGGAAATGGCTGAAGTACTTCATCACGACAACCACGGCCATGATGGTCATCATGAACATGATGATACTGACTTAACGGTCTTTGGTTTCTGGACATACTTGATGAGTGACTTGATTCTTTTCGGATCACTCTTCATTGCGTTCGCTGTATTAAGCAGTCATGTTCCACCAGGAACTCCAAGTGCATATGACCTGTTCCATGAATCATTAGGCTACGTGTTAACTGAAACATTTGCCTTATTGATTTCATCGGTGACTTTCGGTTTTGCGGTACTTGCATCTTATAAAAAGAATGTAAATCAAGTGATCACTTGGTTATTTATTACATTCCTTTTTGGTGCAACCTTCATCGGGATGGAACTCTACGAATTCCATCACCTTGTAGAAGAAGGTCATGGTCCAACTCACAGTGCTTTCTTATCATCGTTCTTTACTTTGGTAGGTACGCACGGTATCCACGTAACTTCTGGTTTAGTGTGGATGTTGGTATTGATGTATCAAATCAAAACTAAAGGTTTGACTTTACCGAATACACGTCGTCTTGCTTGCTTAAGCTTGTTCTGGCACTTCCTTGACATCGTTTGGATCTGTGTATTCAGCGTCGTTTACTTACTGGGAGTTCTCTAATGAGTAGTCATGAGCATAATGCTGCTGGTGCGTCACACGGTAACTTTAAGCAATACACTGTTGGCTTTATTCTTTCTGTCATCCTTACCATCATCCCATTCGGGATGGTGATGGCGGGTGGTTTCAGCCGCGGTCTTTTGGTTACAGTGATTGCAATCACTGCCGTTGCTCAGGTTCTTGTACAACTTGTGTACTTCTTACACATGAATACATCATCTGAACAACGTTGGAATATGATTGCATTTATCTACACAATCCTATGTATCGCTGTACTTTTAATCGGTTCTGTGTGGATTATGAATTACCTTCACTACAATATGATGATCTAAACTGATTGTCATGTTGAAAAAGTATTTATTCCTGACTAAACCAGGAATTCTCTTCGGTAATTTCATTACCACCTTGGGCGGCTTCTTCTTAGCCGCCCAAGGCTCTATAGACATCTTATTATTATTGCTCACTCTCATTGGAACAACATTAGTTGTTGCTTCAGGTTGTGTGGTTAATAATGTTATAGATCAAGATATTGATACAAAGATGCAGCGCACTCAAAACCGTGCACTCGTTAAAAAAACCATCTCTCCTACTGTTGCGCTTGTATATGCTTTCGTACTCGGAGTAATGGGTTTTAGCATTTTGTGGTTTGGTGTAAATGGTTACGCATTTTTGTTTGCAATGATTGGTTTTATTGTCTATGTCGGTTTTTATAGTTTGTGGACTAAACGTACCTCAATCCATCAAACCGTCATTGGTAGTATCTCCGGAGCGAGCCCTCCTGTTATTGGTTATACAGCAGTAACTCATCAATTTGATGTGGCAGCCTTGCTTTTGTTTTTAGCATACGCTTTATGGCAAATGCCTCACTCTTGGGCAATTGCAATTTATCGTTTTGATGATTACAAAAATGCGGGAATTCCTATCTTGCCTGTAGCACGTTCCATTTATCGCACGAAAATTGAATGTGTAATCTATATCCTGTTGTTTGCAGCTGTTTTGAATGGGTTATATTGTTTTGGCTACACCAATGTATTTTTTTTGATTACCTTTAATGCTTTGACCGCATACTGGTTTTATTTATCAATTATTGGATTTAAAGCCGAAAACGACCAACTTTGGGCTAAACGCTTTTTCCTTTACTCAGTAATCTTAATTACTTTGCTAAGTTTAAGTTTTAGCTTTACCTATCAATCCCCTGCTCCAAATCTTCCTCTCTTTTAATTAAGGGAGGATTTCCTCCTCTCTCAAATAACTTTTATATTTCTCATCAAAAGATTTGTTTTTAGTCTAATTTTTACCTATAATTCAGCCTTCGCATTTTTTGCGACGTAGCTATTTATATTTTTAGCTATGACTCCTTGCTTCTAATTTTATTAGGGGCTGTTTAAACCGTAAGGAGCTGACAATGCGTCATTACGAAATCGTACTTTTGGTACACCCAGACCAAAGCGATCAAGTTGTAGGTATGGTTGAACGCTATATCTCTCAGATCAAAGAAGCTGATGGTCAAATTCACCGTTTAGAAGATTGGGGCCGTCGTCAATTGGCTTACCCAATTAACAAAATTCACAAAGCGCACTACATTCTTATGAATGTTGAATGTGGTCAATCTACGCTTGATGAGTTAGAAGAATTATTCCGTTATAACGACGCGATCATTCGTAACCTTATCATCCGTCGTGAACACGCAATCACTGAAGAGTCATTGCTTGCTAAGAGTGCTGAAGAAAAGCGTGCGCGTAAAGCTCAACGTGAAGAAGCACAGCAAGTTGCTCAAGAAGCTGAATAAGGAGAACATCAATGGCACGTTTTTACCGTCGTCGCAAGTTCTGCCGCTTTACAGCTGAGAATGTTGCGTACATCGACTACAAAGATATCGATACTTTAAAACAGTACATCACTGAAAACGGCAAGATTGTTCCTAGCCGTATCACTGGTACTAAAGCTCGTTATCAACGTCAATTAGCGCTTGCTATCAAACAAGCTCGCTACTTGTCTTTGATTCCGTACACTGACAACCATAAGTGAGGTGATCTGTGGACGTTATCTTATTACAACGCATTAAGAACCTTGGTAAATTAGGCGATAAAGTATCAGTTAAAGCTGGTTACGGCCGTAACTTCCTTATCCCTCAAGGTAAAGCAGTTGCAGCTACTGAAGCTAACACTGCTGCTTTCGAAGCTCGTCGTGCTGAACTTGAGAAGCAAGAAGCTGAAGTATTAGCTGCTGCTCAAGCACGTGCTGAACAATTGAACGAAGTTAACATCGTTATCACTGCTAAAGCTGGTGACGAAGGTAAACTCTTCGGTTCTATCGGTACTCGTGACATCGCTGACGCGTTAACGAATGCTGGTCTTACAGTTGACCGTGCAGAAGTTCGTTTACCAAACGGTGCGCTTCGTCACACTGGTGAATTCAACATCGCAATTCAATTGCACCATGATGTTGTTGCAGAAGTTCTCGTTACTATCGTATCTGAGTAATTTCTCATCAAAAAAAGAGCATGCTTACGCATGCTCTTTTTTTATCTCTTAAATTTAAGCAATAAAATTAGATATATTAATTCCTGATCAGTTCTTCAGTTTAATTGGTTTTTTAATTAGGTAGTTTATTTAGTTTTGTTTTAAGATAGTTCTCGGCTTAAAACCCTTTTTGTGTACACATTTTATCATCAGGTCTAATTATGTCTCAGGCGAATGCCACTTCTTTAACCCTTTCATCTCCAACAGAAAATAAGACGAGTGAATCAGGCCAACTTAAAGAGTTTCGCACTCCCCCACACAATTTAGCCATTGAGCAAGCTGTACTTGCTGCGCTGATGACCGTTGCTGAATCTTTTGAACAAGTCAGTGACTTACTCAAAGAAAATGATTTTTATGCCACTCGTCATAAATATATTTATCGTGCAATTGAAAAATTAGCACAGGAAAACTCACCGTATGATGCGGTTTTGGTCAACGACTGGCTTTTAAAACAAAACTTACTCGATGCGATTGGCGGTGAAGAATATTTGATGCAGCTTATGGCTGACTCACCTTCGAGTTTCTATAATCTTGAAACTTATGCGACTAAAATTAAAGAATTTTCTACACTACGCAGTATGATTAAGGTAAGTACTGAAATTTTACAAAATGCTTACGACACAAAAGGTCGAGGTGTAAGTGAAATTTTAGATTTAGCCGAAACGAGTATTTTCTCTTTAGCAGAACAACATAACAACAATAAAAAAGATTCTGGACCTAAAGCAATTAGTTCTGTAACTGCCGATGTGATTAGTAAACTTGATGAGCTTTCAAAATTAGACGGAAATATTACTGGTTTAACGACTGGCTTCTTAGAGCTCGATAATAAAACCTCTGGTATGCAACCGGGTGATTTGATTATTGTCGCAGCACGTCCGTCTATGGGTAAAACTACTTTCGCCATGAACTTGGTTGAAAGTGTTTTGCAATACAATAAACTCCCAGCTCTCGTCTTCTCTATGGAGATGCCAGCAGACTCTATTGCGATGCGTCTCATTTCAGCTATGGGTAAAGTGCATCAAGGGCATTTACGTTCAGGTAATTTAGATGCTGATGAATGGACTAAAGTAACGGGTACCATTCTGCAACTTCAACAAATGCATTTGTATATTGATGATTCCTCTGCCCTACCACCTACTGAAGTTCGTGCCCGAGCTAGACGTATCGCAAAAATGCATGATGGTAAAATCGGCTGTATCATGGTCGACTATTTACAGTTGATGAAAGTTCCGGGCATGGGTGACAACCGTGTTGGTGAGATCTCGGAAATTTCACGTAGCTTAAAAGCTTTAGCTAAAGAAATGAACTGTCCTGTGATTGCACTATCTCAGCTTAACCGAAGTCTGGAAAACCGACCGAATAAACGTCCAGTAATGTCTGACTTACGTGAATCTGGTGCGATTGAGCAGGATGCCGACTTAATCATGTTTATTTACCGTGATGAAGTCTATAACAAAGAATCGAAAGAAGCAGGCACCGCAGAAATTATCATCGGTAAACAGCGTAATGGTCCAATTGGTACCGTTCGCCTTGCCTTTGAAGGCCAATATACTCGTTTTAGTAATCTCTCTCCTGAGTATTACAGCCAATATGATGATGAAGAATAAACTCTATCTCTAGCCCAAAGGAGTAAATGAGGGTGCGTCAAGCAACAGTTTATATTGATCGCCAAGCGCTTCAATATAATTTAAACCGTGTCAAACAACTCGCAG
Organism: Acinetobacter sp. OYA S30; assembly: GCF_033599315.1. Taxonomy (NCBI): domain Bacteria; kingdom Pseudomonadati; phylum Pseudomonadota; class Gammaproteobacteria; order Moraxellales; family Moraxellaceae; genus Acinetobacter; species Acinetobacter sp. OYA S30. Next base: position 74,753 of record NZ_JAWVAV010000003.1, on the reverse strand, counting down.
CAAATTCAAAAATCGTAAGCATGGTAAAGGCCAATGCATACGGACATGGAGTCAAAGACTGTTTAGCAGCCTTAAATGCCTCAGATGCCTTTGGTGTAGCCTGCCTACAAGAAGGATTAGAAATCCGTGAACTCGGTTTCGAACAACCAGTTACTTTAATTGAAGGGGTATTTTCTGAAGATGAAATGCCCGTCGCAATTGAACAAAAATTTGAATGCGTCATTCACCATCAACAACAGTTTGAATGGTTAATTAAACACAAACAAGCATATATTGCCCAAGGCTTAAAAGTATGGGTTAAATTAAATAGCGGTATGAACCGTTTAGGTTTTAAAGACCCAGAAATTATTGAAGTGATTAAGACATTAAAGTCTGAAGGTTTTACATGTGTACTTGCTATGCATTTTGCAAATGCAGATGTAGATCACCCTTTAAATGAACAACAAAAACAGCAATTTTTGCATATTAAAGAAACTTGCGATCCAATTTTAGCATCATGCTGTAATTCAGCTGCCATCTTTAAATGGCCAGAACTAAATTTTGACTATGTACGTCCTGGTATTATGCTCTACGGCGCTTCACCTTTTGCAGATAAAACAGTGCATGATCTTGATTTGAAACCTGTCATGACTTTTACTGCAGAAATAATAGCGTTAAACCATATTGAAGCTGGTGAACACGTAGGTTATGGCTCTACTTTTTGTGCTCAACAGGCTATGGATATCGCCATTGTTTCTATTGGCTATGGTGATGGTTATCCAAGAGCTTATGTTAAGCAAAATTTTGTCGCTATTGATGGCAAACTTTGCCCAGTTGTGGGCCGTGTAAGTATGGATATGATTGCGATTGATGTCACAAATACTCAAGTAAAACTTGGCACCCAAGTTGAACTTTGGGGAAATCACCGTTTAGTTGATGATGTGGCTGAAGCAAATGGCACAATCGGCTATGAATTACTTTGCCGTCTAAGTTCTCGCCCAGTCCGTCAGGGTACTTAAAGTTCACTAAATAAAAAATCCAAGCACTGCTTGGATTTTTTTTGAATAAATTTTAGCGCCAATAATCATCTGTAGGTTTTGGCATTTCCTGTAAACCACGGCGTAACGTATCTGACCATTGACGACTAATTTGTGAAAAATATGGATCATCTTCAGTAATTCGCTTACCCATAGGGATCACAAAACTATCTTTACTATAAACCAATGCATCTAACGGCAAACCAACAGAGACATTAGAACGCAATGTAGAATCAAATGAAATTAAACTACAACGAAGAGCATCATCTAATGGCATCGCATAATATAAAGCTCGATCTAAAATAGGTTTGCCATATTTACTTTCGCCAATTTGAAAGTAAGGCGTATCTGTGGTGGCACAAATAAAATTGCCTTGCGGATAAACATTATAAAGCTGCATATCTCCGCCTTTGATTTGCCCACCCACTAAAATACTACAGGCATAATTCATTTGTTCTTGGGTATCTGAACTGATATCTTCTAAAACGCTTTTCAAGGTCTTACCGACTAGATCAGCCACCTCAAACATAGTATTAATGCTATATAAATTAGGCTCTTGTTGCAAAATAAGTGCATTTTGCAAATGCCCGATAACCGCTTGTGTAGTTGCTAAATTGCCTGCTGTTTGCAAGGCAATAAACCGCTCTCCCGTTACTCCAAAAGTATGCAGTTTACGGAACACAGAAATATGATCGACCCCGGCATTAGTTCGAGTGTCACTTATAAACACCAAACCCTGTTCCAATCTCAGCGCACAACAATAGGTCATTTCGTTCTCTTTACATTCAACAAGCCAGCACTTGAACCACAGACATCATATTTTCAGTACCACCTTTTTCTCGCACTCCCCTAATGGGCGCAACATCGAGATAGTCCCGACCAACAGCAAGATAAATATGATGCTTTGGTGTAAACAATTGATTGCTCACATCAAAACAATACCACTGATTATCTAAAAATACCTCCGCCCAAGCGTGACTGGCAAGGTGTGGAGAATTTTGATCAAATAGATAACCAGAGACATAACGTGCTGGTAATTGTAACGCACGGCACATAGCGATTAAAACATGTGCATGATCTTGACACACCCCCTGACCTGCCTGAAAGGCTTGCGTAGCCGTTGTATGAACAGATGTACTATCCGGTTGATATGGCATCTTTTGCAGAATATTTTCACTGAGCAAAGCAATATGTTGTCGATCTTTGACAGTTACAATTCTCTGGGCAAAATCCAACATTTCAGCATCATATTTAGTGGCCTCTGTACTTTGGAGAAATAGATTTATTGGTATAGATACATCTACTCCTCCTATTTCTGTATTTAGAAGCTCTACAATACCTTGTGCCATAAAAGTAAGGTGCTGATACTCATAACGCTGGCTAGCCGTTATCCAAATATTATTAAAAATATCTCTTTTGAGCGTCTTGTCACCAGGCACGCTGATTGCCCAATTCATAACATGTTGATGCAGCGATGTTTGAGGCATCATCTTGATATACTGAATACTGTTTTTAGCAGTTTCAGTATAGTTATAATGCGTTTGATGATTAACCATCAATTTCATAATTATGCCTCGAACATATATTCCAACTGCTGGGTAAAATTATAATAAGCATCCCAATTTGGATGTTCTTTTAATAATTGCCATGGTTGTGTTAATTTATTCCACCCTAAGTCATTCAGCTGTTGAAGTAATTTTTCTAGCTCCTGCAAGAGCTGTGTAAGGTCTTGCTGAAAACGTAGTTGTATATCAAATAATTCTAACTTTTGTCCTAAATGCAGAAATAACGCTATATCTTCATGTTCAGCATCAAGTATTTGATTACATTTCACTAAAGCCTGCTTTAATGAATCAGGATGAGCTTGGAATCCCTTAATCGCATGATTTAATTCTGCATAGGCATTTGAAGATAATATTCCTCTTAACTCTTGAATATTATCTTTAGCAATAGCAAACTGATTCAGTAACGAATATGTTTGTTTCGTATCCAACATATAGCAATTCAGTAATTCTGCTTGATCAATGACTAGCCCAAATGCTGCTGCAAATTGGGCTGCTTTAGCATCATCTGTAAATGGCAAATGTGATACAGCAAATTGAATTCGCATTAAATAACGACCCAACCAATAAATGTGGTGCGCACTCGAATTGAGTAAAACCATAAATTTCCTCTTTAACCAACCATTAAGAATGTAGCGTTTCAACGACCCATGTATCTTTAATACCTCCTCCTTGTGAGGAGTTAACGACTAAAGAACCTGCCTGCATGGCTACTCGTGTTAAACCTCCGGGCACAATTTCGGTCCGATAAGGAGAACTGAGTACAAACGGGCGTAGGTCGATGTGGCGCTCAGCCACTCCTGCTGTAGTTAAAGTCGGTGCAACCGATAAAGCCAATGTTGGCTGGGCAATATATTCATGCGGTGTAGCAATCAGTTTTTGTCTGAATTCATCAATTTCACATGAGCTTGCTTTAGGGCCAATTAACATGCCATATCCACCCGATCCTTGAGCTTCTTTAATGACTAATTGATCTAAATGAGCCAGTACATAGTCCAGATGTTCTTTCTCACGGCACTGGTAAGTAGGTACATTCTTCAAAATTGGCGTTTCACCCAAATAATATTGGATCATCTGATCAACATATGGATAAATCGATTTATCGTCAGCTACTCCAGTGCCGGGTGCATTGGCAATCACTACATTTTTCTGTAAATAAGCAGACATTAAACCTGCCACACCTAAAGCACTATCAGGTCTAAATGCAAGTGGATCTAAAAAATCATCATCTAAACGGCGATAAATCACATCAACCTTTTGACGGCCACGAATCGTTTTTACAAATACTTGATCATTTTCTACAAATAAATCTCGATTGGTGACCAGTGGCACATCCATTTCACGTGCTAAAAAAGCGTGTTCATAATAAGCACTGTTAAAACGTCCTGGCGTTAAGACCACAATAAAAGGCTGATCAATCTCAGAGTTTTCTTGAAGTATTTCTTTTAATAAGCTTGGGTAGTGTTCAATACCTTGCAGATTGTTAGCAGCACAGAGCTCAGGCATGAGTTGTTGACTAATATTCCTGCATTCAATCATATAAGATACGCCAGATGGTGTTCTTAAATTATCTTCAAGTACAAAAAACTCGCCTTCACTGTCACGAATAATATCTATTCCGCTAATTTGAGAATAAATTTTGCCTTTGAGCGTGTGTTTAAGCATATGGGGCTGAAAAGCCTCATGACAAATAATCTGACTTTCCGGAATTAATTGCTCTTTTAAAATATGTTGACCATGATAGATGTCATCTAAAAAATAATTAAGCGCTTTAACTCGCTGTGAGCAGCCAGCTGCGATTTTTTCCCACTGTTTTTTTTCAATAACCCTTGGAATGAGATCAAAAGGTATCGTTCTCTCCACTCCTTCCTTATCACCGTATACGTTAAATGTAATGCCGTGATAGAGAAAATGTTGCTTAGCCTCCGCATTTAATTGTTTCAACTCATCCAAAGTACGAATGCTCAGCCATTGTTCAATTTTTTTAGAGGCCACACTATTAGACGTCGCATCATCCAACATCTCATTAAAAAACTGCGATTTTAGTTGTTCAAATAGGTTCGACTGTACGGAAAGATTTTCTATAAACGAAGTTTGGTTAAGTAATGCGTTGGTCGCCTGTTCCTGTAAAAAATAATCAATATCGGCTTGTAGGTCTTTCTCTTGTTCTGACATAGCAACCTCGTCTTATCATTTATCTATATTTCATTTTTAAATAAGCAATTTCAGTGCCACTTATATATCTATAATGCTTATTGAATATCATTGTTATAACTTTCTTCTAAATTTTAACATTGATTGTAAAAGCTGCTATAAACCGAATCTGACAAACTTGCTAAATCTGTAAAGTTTTTTTATTGTGTTGACACCAAAGCAATTGGATATAGATGTATTACGCTTATGTCTGTAACAGAAAAAGAAACTTCAAATAGTTTATATCGCCAATGGCAGATTCTATCTCGCCTTCCTACCGGTAAATGGATCGGAACTCGAGAATTGCAAGAAATGCTTGAGCGTGAAGGTATTGAAATCAGTTTAAGGACAATTCAGCGTGATTTAAACCAAATTGCTCAGCGTTTTCCAATTGAAAGTAATAAAGCTGTACCTCAAGGCTGGCGTTGGCAATCAGATGCACCAATTCAAAGCTTACCGCATATGACAAGCTCTCAAGCTGTAACCTTTATGATGGTTGAGGAACATCTCAAACATTTACTTCCACCCAGTCTCCTTGACGAGATGGGGCCTTGGTTCGATTTGGCAAAACGTAGTCTGTCTACACAAAATAATGTGAGACAGTGGATTAATCGTGTCCGTATTGTGCCAGCAAGCCAACCTCTTATTCCACCTGTAGTGGACCGTGCTGCTCAGCAGGCAATTTATGAGGGTCTACTACAAGACAAACAGATTGAGTGTGTCTATCGGGCCCGTGTAAATCAAGGCGAAGATAAAACTTATATTTTAAATCCTCTTGCTTTGGTCCAAAAAGGTGCTGTGATTTACTTAATTTGTACTCGCCATGATAAAACTGAAGTACAAACATTTGCCTTGCACCGATTCAAATCTGCTAAAGTTTTAGAAAGTCGGGCTTTACACCCTGTTAATTTCGATATTGACCATTATATTGACTCAGGAGCTTTAGGTTTCAGAGTAGATTACAACCAACCCACTGAATCTATTCAGCTTACTTTAACCATGACCGAGCAAACTGCTAAAACTTTTTATGAAAGTCAGTTAAGTAAAGATCAGACCATTACCCCAATTGAAGAAAATATTGTCGAAGTTACGGCGACCGTTCCATTTACATCCCAACTCGTATGGTGGTTACGGAGTTTTGGTAAAAAACTGCTTCATATTGAGCCAGTTCAAGTGCACAATGCTGTGCGAGAAATTGAGCCTGATAGCAAATAATCAGTAGATATAAAAAAGAGAACCATATGGTTCTCTTTAGATTTTGAATTGTAATTTTCTTAATTTTATATTGGCATTTATACTTTTATTTATTTTCAGATCAATGTGTTTTCCCCCACCAAAACTGATCTGCTTCTTCTTTTGCGCTATGTTGAACATGAGCATTGGCATGCCATTTCATATCCATTGTAGCGAATTGATTTCATTGTCATGTTTAAAGCCCTCTTGTTTGAACGTGAATTTAATATAACTTTCGCTTTAAAACTTGTGAAATAAGAAAAAAAGGATGCAAAATCTCTTTTGATGCTTAGGAAAATTCCATATATTTTTTGATCAGAAAATAAAAAAGCCCAGTCTTAACCGGGCTTTTTTACACGCTTAAATAATTAAGCCGTTTTTTTTGTCATATTATTTTTACGAATCGTGATCATTACAAGCTGAACAGCGGCTGGGGTAACACCAGGAATACGGCTCGCTTGAGCTAATGTTTCCGGACGAACTGTTTTCAACTTCTGAGTAATTTCGCGAGATAAACCTGAAACGACGTCATAATCAAAATCAGCAGGAATTTTAGTTTCTTCAAGACGTTTTAATTGAGCCACATCTTCATGCTGACGGTTGATATAACCTTCGTATTTAACAGCAATTTCAATTTGCTCGCCGACCTGTTGTGAAACTTCAGAACCTGTAAGTTCCGCAATTTGAGCAAAATTAATATTAGGACGTTTAAGCAAATCAATCGCACTACATTCTTTACTTAAGTCAGCACCTGTCATTTCAACAAACTTTTTACCCATTGGGTTGTTAGGTGCCGCCCATAAATGTTGTAAACGAGATGTTTCGCGCTCAACTGCTTCCATTTTTTCGCAATAAGCCGCCCAACGAACATCATCAACCAAACCAAGCTCACGACCAATAGTTGTTAAACGTTGATCGGCATTATCTTCACGTAACATCAAACGATATTCCGCACGTGAAGTGAACATACGGTATGGCTCTTTCGTACCTAGGGTAATCAAGTCGTCAACCAATACACCCATATAAGCTTGGTCACGTTTAGGTGTCCATTCTTCTTGTTCCCATGCACGGCGTGCAGCATTCAAGCCTGCAAGTAAACCTTGGGCACCCGCTTCTTCATAACCGGTAGTACCATTAATTTGCCCTGCAAAATACAAGCCGTTAATTGCTTTGGTTTCTAGGGTAAATTTCAAAGCTTGCGGGTTGAAATAGTCATATTCGATTGCATAACCCGGACGTAAGATATGGGCATTTTCCATACCGCGAATCGAGCGCACAAGTTCAAACTGAACATCAAATGGTAATGAAGTCGAAATACCATTTGGATAAAGCTCATGTGTATCAAGGCCTTCTGGCTCTAAGAATACCTGATGCGAGTCTTTATCAGAGAAACGATGAATCTTGTCTTCAATTGAAGGACAGTAACGTGGGCCTACCCCTTCAATGACACCGGTATACATTGGTGAACGGTCTAAGCCACCACGAATAATGTCATGAGTTTTTTCGTTAGTATGCGTGATATAGCAGTTCACTTGTTCTGGGTGCATAGACACATCACCCATGAACGACATTACCGGAGACGGGAAGTCGCCTGGTTGTGGTGTCATAACTGAAAAATCAACTGAACGTGCATCAATACGTGGAGGTGTACCTGTTTTTAAACGGCCTACCGGTAATTTCAATTCACGAAGACGCTGAGCAAGAGCAATAGAAGGAGGATCACCAGCACGACCGCCGCTTGATTTCTCTAAACCAACGTGAATAACACCGCCCAAGAATGTACCAGTAGTTAACACAACAGTTTTTGCATCAAAGCGGATACCCATTTGGGTCACAACACCCTTAACTGTATCGCCTTCAACAATCAGGTCATCAGCCGCTTGTTGGAAAATATCAAGATTTGCTTGATTTTCTAAGGTCTCACGAATCGCAGCTTTATAGCGAACACGGTCAGCCTGAGCACGCGTTGCACGTACTGCTGCACCTTTACGCGAGTTTAAAATACGGAATTGAATACCGCCTTTATCGGCAGCTAAAGCCATTGCACCGCCAAGCGCATCAATTTCACGAACTAAGTGCGACTTACCAATGCCACCAATCGCTGGGTTACAGCTCATCTGACCCAAAGTCTCAATGTTATGGGTCAAAAGCAAAGTCTGTCGTCCCATACGCGCAGCAGCAAGCGCCGCTTCCGTACCTGCGTGACCGCCACCGATAACGATAACATCATAAACTTTAGGATAGTGCATGAGTACAAAAACACCAGAAAAAAAAGACGGAACATTATAGCAAAATTATCTGCTTATAGATGTACATAATTACAAAATTGTCGTGACATGATTTACGGTAAGCCACATGTTTTGACATTTTGTTTCATGAATTCAATACAAAGTGAATGTTTTTAAAACTTTTTCATTTTAGAATAAAAAACGTACAGCACTTCTATGACTTTAAAATTAACGCAACTAGAAGGAACACAAAATGAAAACGACCATGTTGAAAATCTTAACAGCATCTCTAATTTGTTTTTCAGGCGTCACTTTTACACACGCTGCTGACACGAGCAAAGCCGAAACTCAAAAACAAATTCGAGTGTGTGCAAAAAAACAGCAAGGTGAATGGGTTTCTTACAATCACAACGGTGTAACCTTTAATGGTACTTGCCAGCCGAACGAAAATGGCAAATTACAATTCAAGGCCCCTGCTCCTTAATATAGTTTTGACTTAAGATATAGAGAAATCGTTTTATATTCTTCTATATCACATCATCATTTTCAAAAAGCGGTCCATTAAAGATGGGCCGTTTTCTTTTTTAAACTACTCTAGTCGGCTACAATATGCCTTTAAATAAAATTTTAGGTCCTTTTCGTGAAGTGGTTACAAATACACATTACCGTTGATCAAGAACAAGTTGAATTCACAGAAACACTTTTAATGTCTCTAGGTGCGGTAAGCGTAACTTTGGATGATGCCGAAGATCAGGCTTTACTGGAACCATTACCAGGTGAAACACCACTCTGGAACAAAGTCATTGTTACTGGTATTTACCAACAAGACGAACAAGACCCAATTGATGTTGATACTTTAGAAGCTTTCTTAAAAGCACAACTTCCAGATGTGCCAATGCGTCATGAAGAACTTGAAGATCAAGTTTGGGAACGCGCATGGATGGATTATTATGAACCAATTCAGATTGGGGAAAAATTCTGGATTGTTCCTGAATGGTTAGAGCCACCAGAAGCAGATGCTACAAATATTAAGCTTGACCCGGGCCTTGCTTTTGGTACAGGTAATCATGCAAGTACTTTCTTATGCTTACAATGGTTAGGTAAAACTGATGTTAAAGATAAGATCGTGATTGATTATGGTTGTGGCTCAGGCATTTTAGGTGTTGCAGCTTTATTATTAGGCGCTAAGAAAGTCTATGCGACAGACATCGACCCACAAGCAGTTTTAGCAACTAAACAAAATGCAGAACTCAATGGTGTATTAGACCGTTTATATGTAGGTCTTCCTGAAGAGTTTGATCAAGAATTCAAACCTCAACAAGCAGATGTTTTAGTCGCAAATATTTTAGCGGGTCCTTTAATGGCACTTGCGCCAGAGTTTGCAAAATTACTTAAATCTGATGGTGATTTCGCACTTGCTGGTGTAATCGAAGAGCAAGTTGCTGATGTTTCAGGTGTTTATTCTGAATTTTTTGATATATTAGATGTCGAAAAGCGCGAAGAAAACTGGTGCCGCATTTCAGGAAAACGTAAAACAACAAATTGAGATGTTTTAACTCATGAATGAAAAACAAACCCGCTGCCCTAAGTGTCTAACAGTTTATAAAGTTTCTCTTACTCAGTTAACTGTTGCTCAGGGTATGGTTTGTTGCCCTAAATGTAATTTAAATTTTAATGCTCTGACTAATTTAGTAAATGTTGAGCAGCCGGAAACGGTAAATTCATCTGCTTTAGCTCATGGCTCTATGCAAACACGATATATGACCCATTCTCATGTGTTAGATATCTTTGATCAAAAAGTTGAAAACTCTAATATTGATCTTTTGACTTATTTGAATAATTTAAATTACTTCCATAATGAACCTATTAATGCTCTTCCTAACCTTAATTTGGCTGAGCAAGCAACCTCTCCTGAACAAGATAACGGTAAAAAGCATAGCTGGTTGTACTATACGCTTTGGAGTTCTGCAAATCTGATTCTGATTTTGGTTTTTACTTTTCAGATTCTTTGGTTTAACCCTAAACTCATGCAACAAAGCCCTGCGATTAGCCATGCATTTAATTATGTTTGTCAAATATTGCATTGCAACAAGTCAGCTGAACAATATCAACTTCTTTATATAGAAAAGGTAAAGCTACGTAAAATTGGTACAGAGCATACTCAACTTTCAGGTGTTCTCATAAATCAGAATAATAAAAGTATTGAGTTGCCCAACCTAAAACTCAGCTTTGGCAAAGAAACCGATCAAGAAGAAATCATTTTTACCCCTCAACAATACTTGGTCGAAAACTTACGGGGTATTCAACGCATTCCGACCAATACACCTTTTAGATTCCAAGTTGAGCTAAATAAAAGCAAAAAAAGCCTAGTAAATTATCGATTAGAAATTGTCCACCCCTAATTTGTAAAAAAAGTGAAAAAAAATTAAAAAAAAATGCAGTTAATTTGCTCACTTTTTCCTAGACAATGGTATGATACGCGCCACGAAAGCTTTGACTCATATACTCCTCGCTCTCAATTCAAAAAATATACTGTTAAGCATGTGTGCTTTTCTACATTAAGCGCATAGCCTAACTTTTTTTGTTTTTGAGGGGGCTGTAACAAATATTTAATTATTGTTACGCTTATTTTTTACTCAATACGAAGAAATATGGCAAGCTAATTGTTCTTATGTTTTAGAGTCACTGTTTTAGGATCTAAAACAGGACTCCGTATTTTTAGACCACATTTATATACTACTTTACCCAAGCTAGTATTTGATTTTCGGATTAACTCGCATGAATAGCAAATCTCCTATTTTTACTGCACAATCTGATGTTGCTCTTCGCATCCACGTGGATCGCGCAGTTCGCCATTATTTTGCACAATTGCAAGGTGAGCAACCATCTCAGGTATATGACATGGTGCTAGCAGAAATGGAGAAACCTCTTTTATCTGTAGTTCTAGAATATACTCGTGGTAACCAAACACGTGCCGCAGAAATTCTTGGACTCAACCGTGGCACTTTACGTAAAAAGTTAAAAGCTCACGGTTTAATGAGTGAATAAATGATAAAATGCTCACGGCTTCGTGGGCATTTTTTTTGTGCTTCTAATTGGTTTTAATCCGTAGACTTGAAATTGTTGACTTGAACATCATGACTATTAAACGTGCTTTGATTTCTGTATCAGACAAAACAGGAATTGTCGAATTTGCTCAAAACCTTGCAGCTTTAGGGGTAGAATTATTATCTACAGGCGGCACATACAAGTTGCTTAAAGATAATAATATTGCTGTTGTTGAAGTATCTGAACATACCGGTTTCCCGGAAATGATGGATGGCCGTGTTAAAACACTACATCCAAAAATTCATGGCGGTATTTTGGCTCGTCGTGGTCTAGACGAAGCTGTTATGCAAGAACACAACATCGATCCAATCGATTTAGTTGTAGTTAACCTTTACCCATTTGCGGCTACAGTAGCTAAACCTAACTGTTCTCTTGCTGATGCTATCGAAAATATCGACATCGGTGGTCCAACAATGGTACGTGCTGCTGCTAAGAACCATGCATCTGTCGGTATTGTGGTAAATGCTTCAGATTACGATACAGTTATTAGCGAATTAAAAGCTTCTGGTTCACTTTCTTATGAAACACGCTTCGATTTAGCGGTTAAAGCATTTGAACATACAGCTCAATATGACGGCATGATTGCTTCTTACTTAGGCGCTCGCGTTGGTAAGGCCGAAGGTGAAGCAGATTTATTCCCTCGTACGTTCAATACCCAATTAAACAAAGCACAAGATTTACGTTACGGTGAAAATCCACACCAATCTGCTGCTTTCTATGTTGAAGCAAATGCAAAAGAAGCTTCTGTTTCTACTGCAAAACAATTACAAGGCAAAGAATTGTCTTATAACAATATTGCTGATACTGATGCTGCCCTTGAGTGCGTGAAATCATTTGCAAAACCAGCTTGTGTCATCGTAAAACATGCTAACCCTTGTGGTGTTGCCGTTTCTTTAGACGGTATTAAAGCTGCTTATGATTTAGCTTACGCAACAGATCCAGAATCTGCTTTCGGCGGTATTATTGCATTTAACCGTGAGTTAGACGTTGCTACTGCTCAAGCAATTGTAGATCGCCAATTCGTTGAAGTAATTATTGCTCCAAGTATTGCTGATGGTGTACTTGAAGTTACTGGCGCGAAGAAAAATGTTCGTGTTTTAGTATGTGGTGAATTACCTGCAATTGATGCACGTGCTCCACAACTTGACTATAAACGCGTTAACGGCGGCTTACTTGTTCAAGACCAAGACTTGGGCATGATCACCAAAGATGATCTTAAAGTTGTGACTAAACGTGCACCAACCGAACAAGAAATTGATGACCTTATTTTCGCATGGAAAGTTGCGAAATACGTAAAATCAAACGCTATTGTTTATGCCAAAAACCGTCAAACTATTGGTGTAGGTGCAGGCCAAATGAGCCGTGTTAACTCAGCACGTATCGCAGCAATTAAAGCTGAGCATGCTGGTCTGGTTGTTGAAGGCGCAGTTATGGCATCTGATGCATTCTTCCCGTTCCGTGACGGTATTGATAATGCAGCAAAAGCTGGCATTAAATGCATTATTCAACCGGGTGGTTCTATGCGTGATGAAGAAGTTATTGCAGCTGCTGATGAAGCTGGCATTGCAATGGTCTTCACTGGTATGCGCCATTTCCGCCACTAATTTAAATTTAGTCCTCCCTAACCCTCCTTTTATTCAGGAGGGTTTTCCACAAGAATGGAATTATCTCTCCACCTTGAGAAATAGAGGGGGATGAAAAAGGATTAAAGTTAAGGAACAAATTAAAAATGAATATTTTAGTTTTAGGTAGTGGTGGTCGTGAGCATGCTTTAGCATGGAAAATCGCGCAAGATGCCAAAGTTACTCAAGTTTTCGTTGCGCCTGGTAACGCAGGAACTGCAACAGAACCAAAATGCGTTAACGTTCAGCTCGATATTTTAGACAACCCGGCAATTATTGCTTTTGCTAAAGAAAATAATGTTGAACTGATTGTTGTTGGCCCAGAAGCGCCATTAGTAAATGGTGTTGTTGATGCTGCGCGTGAAGCAGGCGTAAAAATTTGGGGACCTACTCAATATGCAGCACAGCTTGAAGGTTCAAAAGCATTTGCTAAGCACTTTTTAAAACGCCACAACATTCCAACTGCTTTTTATGAAGTATTTACGGAAGTTGATGCAGCAAAAGCTTATGTTGAAAAAAATGGTGCACCAATTGTAATTAAAGCTGACGGTCTTGCGGCTGGTAAAGGTGTTATCGTTGCAATGACCAATGAAGAAGCTTTTGCAGCCATTGATGACATGCTTGCAGGCAACAAATTTGGTGATGCAGGCTCACGTGTTGTAATTGAACAGTTCCTTGCTGGTGAAGAAGCTTCTTTCATTTGTATGATTGACGGTAAAAACATTTTACCAATGGCAACTTCACAAGATCACAAACGTATTTTTGAAGGTGACCAAGGTCCTAACACAGGTGGTATGGGTGCCTACTCTCCTGCTCCAGTTGTGACTCCAGACGTTTTTGAGCGTGTAATGAATGAAATTATGCGCCCAACTGTTGATGGTATGGCTGCTGATGGACATGTTTATACTGGCTTCTTATATGCTGGTTTAATGATTGATGAACAAGGTCAACCACGCGTAATTGAGTTTAACTGCCGTTTCGGTGATCCAGAAACTCAACCTATCATGATGCGTTTGAAGTCATCTCTTGTTGATTTGGTTGAAGCAGGTATCGCAGGTAACTTACCAAGCGAAGCAGAATGGGATGAGCGTAAGTCCATCGGTATTGTACTTGCAGCAGAAGGTTACCCAGACAGCGTGCGTAAAGGTGACGTTATCTCAGGTATCGGTCAATCACCAGAAGATACTAAAATCTTCCATGCAGGCACTGCTACTCGTGAAGATGGCCATATCGTTACTTCTGGCGGACGTGTACTTTGCGTGACTGCTCTAGGTGACAGCGTTCTTGAAGCACAAATCAATGCTTTAGAAGTATGTGGGCAAGTAACCTTCACAGGTATGCAATACCGCAGTGACATTGGTTACCGTGCTATTGCTCGTGAAAAAGCTGAATAAAAATTTAAATAGTAAAAAAGCTCTCTTATGAGGGCTTTTTTATTTTGCTTATTCACTTATCACAAATATTCATATTAATCTTAATTTTTATTCAATTCTGATTAATAAGATCGAAACATGTCCACTATATTGAATATGTTTTTATTGTTATGATTGGTTAAACCGTTGGAACTTTCAACATCACCAATTTTCCCAGCTGAGAGCCAACCCGAATGGTTGAGATCTCTCATAATCAGGACTTTTTTTACATGAAAAAGCTGATCAGTCTTTTTTTAAGCGTGTCTGTAGTATTACTTGCAGCTTGCGGCAAACAGCAAAATGAACCACAAAATGGCAAAGACTCTGCTCAGTTACAAACTGTAGTCATTGCTTCAACTGGTTCTGACGCTGATATTTGGCGCTATATTGCAACTTTACCGGAAACTAAAGCTGCCGGTCTTAAACTTGAGGTGAAAAACTTCACTGATTATGTTGCAATGAATACAGCTACTGCAAACAAAGAAGTTGACCTAAATGCATTCCAATCTTATGCCTATCTTGTTGCATTTAATGCTTCAAACAAAGATAAGATTACTCCTGTTGCTACAACTTATCTTGAACCAATGGGTATTTACTCAAGTAAATACAAAAAAGTTGATGAGTTCCCTCAAGGTGCAAGCATTGCTATTCCTAATGATGCAGCGAACGAAGCTCGTGCATTGTTATTGTTACAAAGCGCAGGTCTAATCAAGCTTAAAGCTGACTTTGATCCAGCGAAAGGCACTCCAAGCGATATTACTGACAACAGCAAAAAAATTGACATTAAACCAATTCAAATGGCAACTGCTGTTCGTGTAAAAGACGAAGTTGATGCAATTGTTTTAGGTAATACTTTAGCAATGGAAGGCGGTTTAAATGTGCTTAAAGATTCTATCTATTATGAGCCAGTTGACCAAAGTACAAAGCTGAATGTAAATATTCTTGCAACTGCTGAATCACGTAAAGATGACCCTGTTCTTCAGAAAGTTGGTCAGCTTTACCACACTGAAGCTGTTAAAAAATACGTTGAACAGCACTTTGGTGGTACAAAAGTTGACGTGAATCAGCCAATCAGCTACCTCACGCAAGCTAAATAGTAATATAATAGCTGCAACGCGAAACAGGCAAAGACTCTTTGCCTGTTTTTTCTTTTTAGCATAGTTTTTGACGACATGATTCAATTTAAAAACATTTCAAAGCACTATCAGCTTAAAGGCCAAACTATACGTGCACTGGACCAAATTAATTTGGAAATTCCTGAAGGCAGTATTTTCGGCATTATTGGCTATAGTGGTGCAGGTAAAAGTACTTTAATCCGCCTGATTAACTTACTTGAACGACCAAATGAAGGTCAGGTTATCATTAATCAAAAGGACTTCACTGCTTTGGATGCGCGTTCATTACGTCAGGAACGTGCAAATATTGGTATGATTTTCCAGCACTTCAATTTGCTTCAAACCAAAACAGTTGCTGAAAATATTGAAATGCCAATGCGTCTGCTAAATTACAGCAAAGCAGAACGTGAAAAGCGTTTAAATGAGTTACTTGAATTCATTGATCTTAAGCATAAAAAAGATGCTTATCCGGATGAATTATCTGGCGGTCAGAAACAACGTGTTGGTATCGCTCGTGCTTTAGCCAACCACCCTAAAATTCTTTTGTGTGATGAGGCCACCTCTGCCCTCGACCCACAAACGACAAAGTCGGTTTTAGAATTATTAAAGAAAATTAACCAAGAGCAAAAAATCACAATCGTCATGGTAACTCATGAAATGGATGTGATTGAGACTGTATGTGACCATGTTGCTGTCATGGAAGCTGGTAAAGTGATTGAGCAAGGCTCAACCATTGATATCTTTAGTAATCCACAACATCCGACAACTAAAAACTTTATACAAACTGTTTTACATCAGCAGTTGCCTGTAAATATTTTAAATCAACTTGAAAACCAGCATCATCACAGCATTTATTGCTTACAGTTCTTAGGGCGTTCAGCACAAGAGCCTGTGATTCAGTCGCTTATTAAACAATTTGATATTAGTTTAAATATCTTATTTGCTAATATGACTGAAATTAACGGCACCGTCATTGGTCAGATGTTTGTACAGCTTTTAGGTGATCCACAGTTGATTCGTCAGGCGATTGAGTTTTTAGAGAAAAATGAAGTGAGTGTAGTTCAATCAGGAGATCAAGTATGAGAGATTTAATCGTACAATGGTTAACTGAACTTACTCAACCTTTCTGGCACAGTTCACTTTCAATTGACCAGTTTGTAACTGCGTTACAAGAAACCTTCCATATGGTGTTCTTTGCGCTTTTATTTGGTGGTATTTGGGGCTTTATCCAAGGGATTATTCTACTTGTAACCCGCCCAGAAGGCATTTTGCCAAATAAATTCATTTATCATTTACTCAACCCAATTGTAAATGCTTTACGTTCTCTGCCATTTATTATTTTACTTATTGCAGTTATTCCACTGACCAAATTATTGGTAGGAACTTCAATTGGTACATGGGCAGCGATCGTTCCTTTAACAATTTACGTTGGACCATATATGGGACGTCTTATTGAGACTTCCCTGCTTGAAGTAAATGAAGGAATTATCGAATCTGCTCAAGCTATGGGTGCAACACCTTGGCAGATTATTTCGCGCTTTATCTTACCTGAAGCTCGTAGTTCGCTTATTTTGAACTTAACGACTGCTACGATTAGTCTTATTGGTGCAACCGCTATGGCTGGTGCAGTTGGTGCTGGTGGTATTGGTGACTTGGCAATTTCTTATGGCTATCAACGTTTTGATACAAGCGTCGTTATTTTAACGGTTATTGTATTATTACTTTTGGTACAAATCGTTCAAATGCTAGGAAATTGGCTCGCAAAAATGCGCTAATTGAACTCCTACAAAAGCCCTCTTCCATGAGGGCTTTTTTATTTTAGAGAGTCTAATTTATAGAGCATTTTATTAGACAGGTTACTCAAGGTAATTTCTGTTATTATCAAAATTAGCCCGTAGATACTGCTTTTGGATTTAGTTTCAGGATAAAAAAATGCGTTATAGAATTCATTATATTGATGTGCAAAATGCCCTACAAAACTATATCTGGATTTTAGAAGATACTGAGACTCATGAAGCTGTTGCAGTTGATCCAACAGAGGCTGAGTTAGTCACACACTTTTGCCAAGAACATCAATTAACTCTAAAACAGATTTGGCTTACCCATTGGCATAAAGACCATATCGGCGGTGTTGCTGATTTAACGGCTAACACGCCTATGGCGGTATATGGCCCAAGAGATGAACTAAGTAAAATCCCTGGCATTACTCATCCCTTACAACACGATGATCATCTAAAATTTAATGATTTAAAAGTAGAGATTATTGCAACACCAGGCCATACCTTAGGTCATATTGTATATTTTATTGAAGAGCTTAATGCCCTCTTTTGTGGAGATACCTTATTTGCAATGGGATGCGGGCGACTATTTGAAGGTACAGCAGAACAGATGTACCACTCACTAAATCGTCTTGCTGCACTACCCACTGCAACAAAAGTGTATTGCACACATGAATATACACTTTCTAATGCGGAATTTGCCTTAAGTGTAGAACCTGAAAACCACGCACTGCAAGAACGTGCTGAACAAGTCCGCATGCTTCGTCAAGAAGGTAAAATTACCTTGCCAAGTAGTATTGAACTTGAACTAGCAACAAATCCCTTTTTACGTGCTGAAAGTGTAGATGAGTTCGCTCACTTACGTAGCTTAAAAGACAATTTTTAAAATTATAAGCTTTCAACCAAGATACAGTTTAATTTTATGAACTGTATCTTTTTGAATAAAGCATGTTGCATGAAATTATTTTTTACATTTATTGATTTTAGATTAATTTAAATTGATTAAATTTTAACCCAATATCATTATTTTAAAATCTATATAAAAAACAAAAACTTAAAATTTATAAATATCCAGATTAATTACATAAAAACTTAATAAATTTATAAAATGAAGGATATTGCTTTATCTATTTTACTTTTTTTACAAGATGCAAAATAAAACAAAGTTTTCCCCCTTTAAAAAATTCGAGTAAATCCCTATTAATAAATAAGGTGTAAGACACGGATAGAAGGAGTTCTCACGTGAAAAAGGTTGTTAAAGCGAAAAATTTAATTGCGTTCCGTATTTGGTTAGAAAAATTAGGGTATTCGGTTAAAAACCTTGCTGATGGAAAAGGTTTTACTTTCAGTTTTAAAAAAGAATATGGCTTAGTGACCTGTGATTTGGCAGGTAATGCTTTAGCAATGCAATTAGGTGAAGAGTTTGAGGATCACTTAAAAGCATAAACCCAGGCGAGTTTGTATACTATTTTTATAGTGTAGATAACTCAAAAGTTCTGCTTTTTAAAAAGTAGTTCTATACGAGAATTTGCGAAATTTTTATAGTGGCTTTCCTTAATAACTATTAATGAGTAGATAGTTTTTAAATTATATTTTTTGATCATTAAATAATAAAACCTGTAGCACAGCACCTCTCCCGATTTGCCAGTTGCTACAGGTTTTTTATTTCGAATTAAAAAATTAATTCGTTTTCGATTTGCGTAAAGCTTTATCTAGAACGTCCTTGTCCAGAGCTTTGTCCCAACGGGCAACCACAATGGTTGCACATGCATTACCAATTAAATTGGTTAATGCACGACACTCAGACATAAAACGGTCAATACCTAAAATAAGCGCCATACCTGCCACTGGTACAGCAGGTACTACCGATAAAGTAGCTGCGAGTGTAATAAAGCCTGCGCCCGTTACCCCTGCCGCACCTTTAGAACTCACCATTGCCACTAAAAGCAATGCAACCTGCTCACCAATTGATAAATCAACATTACATGCTTGTGCAATAAATAAAGCCGCCATAGTCATATAGATGTTAGTTCCATCAAGGTTAAATGAGTAACCTGTCGGAATGACAAGACCTACTACAGATTTTTCACAACCTGCTTTTTGCATTTTATCCATTAAAGATGGTAAAGCAGCTTCAGAAGAGCTTGTACCTAAAACTAACCAGAGTTCGTCTTTGATGTAACGAATTAAATCGATAATTGAAAAGCCATTGTAGCGTGCTACAGCCCCTAAAATGATTAATACGAACAGCACTGCCGTGATATAGAAGGTCATAATCAATAGTAATAAATTACCGATTGATTCGATTCCATACGCACCGATAGTAAATGCCATAGCACCAAAAGCTCCAATTGGTGCAAGTTTCATTAACATGCCCACCAAATAGAAAACCGGAGCCGTGAGGTTATTTAAAAAATCAGTAATTGGACGTGCACGGTCACCCAAGGCAGCTAAAGAAATACCAAATAGGACTGCCACAAATAGAACCTGCAAAATTTCACCACCAGCAAGCGGACTCACTAATGTTTGCGGGATAATATTCATGAAAAAGTCAGTGATATTTGTAGCATGAGCTTTTTCAACGTAACTATTTACTTTATCGTTGACTAAGGTTGCCGGGTCAATATTTAAGCCTTTACCAGGTTGAATGATATTAGCCACAATCATACCAACCACAAGCGCAAGGCTAGAAAAAGTAAGGAAGTATAGCATTGCCTTACCTGTCACTCGCCCAACTCGACTCATGTTCGTCATGCTGGCAATACCGGTAACCACTGTCAAAAAGATTACGGGAGCAATAATCATTTTGACGATTTTGATGAATGCATCACCAAGCGGTTTTAAGCTCTCGCCAAGTTCTGGGTAAAAATGACCAATTAAAATGCCCAAAATAATTGCAAAGATGACCTGTACATACAAAATTTGATGAAACTTTTGTTTTTTCTGTACCGTTTCTTGGTCAAGGGTATTGAAATCCATTATCTAAATACCTTTTCGATGGTGATAAAAAAATAAAATATAAAGCGTGCACCACAAGCTGCTTTAAATGAAGTGGAGCCATTGTAAAGAATAAAAAACACCCTGTGTCATAAATTTAAAAAATGTAAAATTTAAAAACCATGCATATTTTTGTATAGAAAATATTTATCTTAATAAGTTTCATAAAACTCAAAGTCTTTAAAAATTTACATAAATGCATGTTTATAAAATAATTTAATTAATTACATCATGCATTATCTATGTTTATTTTTGATTTTTAAATGAGCAGAACAAGTATTTCAAAAATAAATGATTAACTCATTCTCATACCAATCTCAAATTATGAGAATTTATTTTTTAAATAATAAAAAATATTGATATATGTTTATTTAATAAAAACAAGGGACTAGTTCTTTTATAGATCTATCTACTTATTTTTTATAAAAAGACGGTTTAAAAGGTCATATACATACTCAAGACTAAGTTCATGATTGGTGAATAAAATTCGAAATAACATAGGTGCAATCACTGCCTCGATGATTACCTGATTAGGTATAGTAAGCTCATTACGTAATTTTGCCCTGTTTTGAATAATATCGAGTTGCTGGATAATTAAAGTCTCACATTTACGGGCATTAGAATCCGAGTTTGATGTATAGAGTACATCTCGCAATAAGTCTTGCCCAACCTCTGAAGCATATTCTTCAAAATATTGCTCAACCCATGCTGTAATATCTTGTTGGAACGAACCTAAATCTTTGGGTTCCATATCAGGTTTGAGTTCATTTAAAGCTACATCTGAAAATAATTGATTGATGTCACCCCATCGACGGTAAATGGTTGAAGGCGTAACCCCTGCCTGCGCTGCAATCATAGGAATAGTAATTTGGCTTTGCTCAAAATGTTTTTGTAGTTCTTTTACAGCTTGATGTACCGCAGTTTGTATTCTTTCGCTGCGTCCACCAGGGCGTAATCCAGTAACAACTTTTGCCATTTATAAACTCTGTAAAGGGATAAAAAAAAATTTATAAATATTTATAACTATATACAAAATACACTAAAGCTAAGGATTTGCTTTAGTGGAAAAATAATGTATAAAAGCTAAATATTTGCTTTTATGTTATTCATCTTATATGAACAATTCAAGTTCAAAACAGTCAAGAGCTGTTTTTCAATTAGATGCGGCAAGTGCTTTGACACTTAATACCATCACGCTCATGACATTCATGGCTGCATCTAGTGCGCCGACACCACTCTACCGCCTATACCAACAGCTTTGGCAATTTTCACCAGTTACATTGACTTTGATTTTCGCCACCTATGCTTTTACGCTGCTTGGCTCATTACTCATTATTGGTTCTTTGTCTGACTATATTGGACGCCGCCCAGTCATTATTGCAGCTATTTCTCTACAAATTATTTCAATGAGCTTTTTCTTATTTGCTTCAGATGTTTCGATGTTATTCATTGCACGAGGCTTACAAGGAATCGCAACAGGGCTTGCTGTTTCAGCTATAGGCGCAGCAATTTTAGATTTTAGTAAGCTTCATGGCTCACTGATTAATAGTATTGCACCAATGATAGGTATGGCTGTTGGGATTTTTCTGACTTGTTCTATTTTGCAATTCTCTGCCCACCCCTTACAGCTTGTTTTTGAGTTCTTATGTTTTCTTCTTATTTGTGAACTCATTTTAAGTTTTCTTACTCCAGAAACCGCACAAAGAAGATCCGGTGCACTTGCTTCATTAAAACCCAATATGGCTATTCCCCCACAGACAAAAAGCGCTTTATTGAGTATTAGCCCGATTAACATTGCACTTTGGATGGTCAGTGGTTTCTTCCTATCGCTTATGCCATCTTTACTGGCAAAAATTTTCCACACGTCATCGGCATGGCTAAACGGGATTATGTTTATGGCGCTCGCCCTTTCCGGTGCGGTAGGTATATTAACGCTTAGGAAGTCGACAAATTTCCGTATTTTATTAACCGGTACGCTCTCGATTGCTATTGGTGCCATTGTCTTATTCATCGCCATTAACCTAACCAATGCAGTAGTTCTATTTTTAGGTTCTATTATTACTGGAGTTGGTTTTGGTACGGCGTTTATGGGGGCTATTCGTAGTGTAATGCCATTGGCACTTCCCGAAGAACGTGCGGGTCTTATGGCTGCTTTTTTTGTTGAAAGTTATTTGGCTTTTAGTATTCCTGCAATTTTAGCTGGCTATTTTGTAGGAAAAATTGGGCTGATGAGTACGGCAAATAGTTATATTGGTTTTATTATCTTATTGTCACTGGTCGCCCTTCTAATGATTATTAAAAATTTTAAAAATAAATAAGCCATAAAAATAGCCTCACTAGAGGCTATTTTTTTAATAGATGCTCTTTAAGTTCTATTAAAAAGTATCTGCTACATACATACGTACCATCTCGCCTTCCTCATCCTTTACCAACGTTAAAAACCGCCAACCACATTTTTCATAAAACTCGGTATGGTCTGTTATTAAATAAAGTGTTTGGATGCCCTGATTACTCAAGTCTTCACGTACAAAATCTAAAATGTGTTTTGCAATGTTTTGGTTTCGATAGTTCTCTTCTACAAATAAAGCACATAAGTTTGGTGTTAAATCTTTACGCTCATGGAAGTCATTATCAATGACTCCTGCTCCAGCAATTAAATGCTTATTTTCATTTAAAACAATGTACCACTGTGGAATAGCATGCCTTTGATCAATGGAAATCTGAATACTCTCAAGATAGGCTTCCACAGGGATTTGCCATTTTTCAGAAAACCACTGTGCAGCCATTTCTTTGTATTGAGGGTAATCAGATAACCGTAATATTTGCATAAAATAAACCTATTTTGCCCAACCTTTTTAAGGTTGAGTTACTGAACTACGAATGGATTGCTGGGTTGGACTCTCATAAGTTGTTTCAGCAACTGGTGAAACACGCCATATTGTATTACCAACATCATCTGCGACTAATACTGCACCCGAAAAATCAATTGCTACCCCGACAGGACGCCCATACGCTTTGCCTTTTTCACTTAAAAACCCTGTCAAAATATCTTGCGGTGGACCAGAGGGCTGACCACTTCTAAATGGCACAAAAATGACTTTATATCCACTATGTGGTTTACGATTCCAAGAACCATGCTGTCCAATAAATGCTCCGCCTCTAAATTGTGGCATGAGTTCGGCTGTATAAAATGCAAGACCTAACGAAGCAGTGTGGTTACCTAGAGCATAGTCTGGTTTAATTGCTCGAGCCACCATGTCAGGATTTTGTGGTTTGACTCGTACATCTAAGTGTTGACCATAGTAACTATAAGGCCAGCCATAAAAAGCGCCATCTTGTACCGACGTCATATAGTCGGGCACTAAATCACTACCAATTTCATCGCGCTCATTTACAACTGTCCAAAGTTTGCCACTTTGAGGTTGCCAAGCCATACCATTTGGATTACGCAGTCCTGTTGCAAATGGACGTGACTGACCACTTGCAATATCAAACTCCATAATTTGTGCACGGCCTTTTTCTTGATCTAGACCATTTTCGGCCACATTACTATTGGAGCCAACGGTAATGTAGAGCTTTGTCCCTTCACGATTGGCAATAACATTTTTGGTCCAATGGTGGTTTAGAGGCCCACCCGGTAAGTCCAATACTTTAGTACCAGTTGAAGTAATATGGGTTTCACCTTCTTGATAAGGAAAACGCATGAGTGAATCCGTATTGGCAACGTATAAATGATTACCTACCAGTGCCATACCAAACGGTGAGTTTAGGTTTTTAAGGAATACCGTTTTTTGGTCAGCTATACCATCGCCATTCGTATCACGGAGTAAACTAATTCGGTTTGCACTTGGATGAGATGACCCTGCCCGTCTCATTACGAAGGTCATAATATTGCCTTTAATCCCTTTGCTGTCTTCAGGTTTAGGCGGAGCATCCGTTTCAGCCACCAGCACATCACCATTTGGTAACACATAAAGCCAACGTGGGTGCTCAAGTCCTTTAGCAAATGCTTTTACTTTTAAACCTTCTGCCGGAGTCGGCATAACACCACTTGGCCAACCTTGTGCCGGTGCTATATTTACGGTTGGAAATAAGCTTGTTTTCGGTTCAGGCAACTTTGGTTCCGGACCATAACTCTCGTTAATCGGATATTGAGAGGAAGAAGCACAGCCTGTAACTAAAACGGTAGTGCCCAAAATCGGCAGTAAAAAACGTGTAAGCATCTTTTATCTCCATTTATTATTTTTTCGCAATAAACACAGGGTAATGCTTTAGAAGAGAGACTTATAGTTGATTTATTTAACTGTACTGAGCATTACAGTCTATATTTTTAAAATTTTAATACATAACTGGGTGTTTTCTAGAGGTTTAGCTTACCCTAATGCTTAGCTATAAATTAATACCTGACATTTAGTTTAATTACCCAAAGTATTTATGTTGGCTGATAATACTTATTAAGTAATTTGGTTTATTGTGCCTATTTTTTAATTAAAAATTCCATTACCCTGACTTACCTTAATTATTTTTAACTTTCACTGTAGCTCAGGTGTTCAATTAAGTTCATTTATTTCTTATGTCAAAAAATTTAGCAACTTTGATTGGTTTAAGTGCCATCCTAATGTGGGCCTCTATGGTGGGTTTTGTAAAACATATTACGACCGCAATCGGTCCAGATGTTGGCATTACGCTGATCTATTCCTTAAGTGCTTTACTCCTGCTCATTATTTTTAGGGTGCCAAATTTTAAATTAATTTCTAAAAAATACTTAATTTTAGGGGCAATTTTATTTATTGCTTATGAGCTTTGCTTTTCGTTTGCACTTGCCTATTCAAAGACGGCGCAACAAGCGATTGAAGTAAGTATTGTGAACTACCTTTGGCCAAGCCTGACTGTTTTAGCTTTTGTTATTTTTAGAGAGTTAAAATTTAATGTGTTTATTATTTTAGGATTACTCATTTCAATTTCCGGTATCATTTTTATTCAGACCGGGAACGGAGATTTTAGTTTAGGTAGTGTTGTCGATAATTTTCATAGTAATCCTTTAAGTTATGTTTTGGCCTTTATAGGTGCCATTATTTGGGCTTTTTACTGTGTGTTGACCAAGAAAATGGGTAAAGGACAAAACCCTATTTCTATTTTCTTTCTTGGTGTTGCCATAACCTTATGGCTAAAATTGCTTTTTAGCGGCCAAGTGAGTTTGCCTTCACTCGATTTAAATACAATTTTATCTTTAATCGTTGCTTCTGCTGCAATTGGCCTCGGTTATGCAGCATGGAATATTGGCATTATTCATGGCAACATTACCATGCTGGTGGTTGCTTCTTATTTTACCCCAATCATTTCATCTTTACTTGCCATGCTGGTTTTACAGACAGAGTTATCAATCAGTTTTTGGCAAGGTACAGCCATGGTCACGGCGGGTTCACTTATCTGCTGGCTGTCAACAAATTGGGCTGTGATACGTTCCTATTTCAGAATAAATTAAAAGCTGATGAGTATTTATACCGAACTAGCAGCAATAGAACGGGCTGCCGTTTTTTGCTCTAATGCAAAATTTACAGCTTCTTTCGCATGAATGGTGGTGGTATCAAATAGAGGCACAGAAAATTTGATATCACCAATCAACATACAAATTTCGGTACACCCCAAAATAATCCCCTCGGCACCCTGCTCAATCAACTCTTCAACAATGGTCATATACTTGTTTTGCGAATCGGGGTTGATCACACCTAAACAAAGCTCGTCATAGATAATGCTATGTACTATTTTCCGATTTGCATCATTTGGAATAATCACCTCAATTCCATGATCTTGTAATCTGGCTTTATAGAAGTCTTGCTCCATGGTGAAAGCTGTCCCCAACAGTGCAACTTTTCGGATATTTTGACTTAAAATTTCTTTTGCTGTGGCATCAGCAATATGTATAAATGGAACCGTAATGGCATCTTCAATTTGAGGTGCTACCTTATGCATGGTATTAGTACAGACTAAAATACAGTCTGCCCCTGCTTTTTCTAAATTTTGTGCTTGCTCAGCTAAGTAGGCTCCAGCTTCTTGCCACAAACCTTTCGATTGTAATACTGCTATTTCTTCAAAATCGACACTATTTAGAATGATTTTGGCTGAATGTAGTTTCCCTAACTTGTTCTGAACCATTCTATTAATTTGTTGATAGTAAAGTGCTGTAGACTCCCAGCTCATGCCGCCTAATAAGCCGATTGTTTTCATTATTGAATCCTTCTATTTATGCAAAACTTATCTATATCTCTTATGGGTAAAGCGCAGCTAGAATAAAATTGCTTTCTTTATTGAATTATTATTCATCTTATAAGCTATAATTTTTTAAACTATTTAATAAGAACTCTATGTTAGAAACAGAACGTTTAATTTTACGGCCATTCCTTGAAGAAAACTTACCTATTATGTTGGAGATGTTTCAAGACAAAGATTTTATGGCTTTTTCACCTCATGGTGCCTTATCAACTGAGGCAGCAACTGATCGTTTTTTAGAAATTTTGGAGCACTATAAAAATCATAATTTTGGCAAGATGGCTATCGTTTTAAAAGATACCCATAAAATTATTGGTTATTGTGGTTTTGAAACTTGTGAGGTTGATAGCAAGACAGAAGCTGAACTAGGTTTAGACTTATTAAAACTGAGCGAAATAAAGGTTATATTGTTGAAGCTTCACTTAAGTTACTAGAAGACATGCAAAGTCGAAACTTTAAGCATGTGATCGCTTTTTCAGAAAAAGATAATTTACCTGCCCACAACCTATTAAATAAACTTGGTTTTGAAAAAACAAATTCATCTAGTTACATGAATATGGATGTTATCTTTTTCAAAAAAGACCTGTCATTTCTTCGATAAAAATAACGTATTACCTTAAAAAACTTTAAGTGAATGAAGATCTATTGGTTTCAAGAAAACCACTATTAAACCCAAATCATAAAACATAAGAATTCACGCAAAATTCACGACCAGCTCTTTAATTTAATCTTATAAAGTTGGCTCGGATATAGACATGAAAATTATAACTACAGCCCTAGGGCTGATTACCTTGGCAGGTTTAACGGCGTGTAAAAGTGTGCCTAGCTACTCAGGTGACTATGGCAAAGCTGAACAAAAAATTACTGGTATAGAATTAGATGACCAACAGGCGCTAGATCTGGGCAATCGTTTTGTCGCTGCATTTAATACGCTCGGTACTCCTTCTTTTGTTAATAATGCTAGCAATCTTTACGCTGATCAGCTCTATATCAACGATACACTCTCGCAGTTCTCTCAAAAGAAAGATCTGATTAAGCATTTTGAAGGCATGAATGCCCGAGTGAATAATGTCACGGTAAAACTCATTAGTGCAACTCATCACCAAGATACAGCCTACATTCATTGGTACATGACCTATGACTTTAAAATGCTAGGTCGTTCAAAAACGATGGCTTCTTATGGAATTAGTCAAATTAAGATTAATGACCAACAAAAAATTATTTTCCAGCAAGATTATTGGGATCCAGCGAATGGCCTCTACCGTTCTTTACCCATATTTGGAGGAGTATATAAATGGATATTGCCGTTCAAAAAAGTCGAATCTTGATATTTCTAGGAATCTTAATCGTATCTCAAGCCAATGCGGCTGAATTGAAAAAATGCAGTTCAGCACCTTTAATGGTTACGAGTAAAAAGGTGGGAAATGTCAGTTACTTTGCTGAAGATTGCCAAAAAAATTGGCAAAGCCAAAGCATCAAAATGGACTTTAGCTATAACCGCGATATTCCCGAATGGGCATTTAAACGCGCAGCCACGCACTTTTTGAAGAAAAATGTTAGCGGCTTTGATGCTAAATCTCCGCTTAATCATATTAATGAACTATATAGGCCAATTAAGAGTGGAGATCTTTATAGTCTCTATTATCAACATGAAAATCAAAAACTAGAACTGAAATTAAACCAGAAGCTACTCGGTTCTTTGAACAATCCGAATGCAAATCAATATTTTAAAATCTGGTTTGGTAGTGAACCGTTTAATGCTAAATTAAAACAACAATTATTAAATTAATGGCTTAATAAAATCTCATGGGTAATCACTTTATCCTCATGGTTGAGGACCATTTTGAACTTGCAGCAACGGTCTGCGAATTTCTTGAAGTGCATGGTTATGTTGTCGATCATGCACGTAATTTAGAGGCTGCACGGACTTTTCTCAAATCTCAGCATTATCATCTTTTGTTGCTAGATATAAATTTGCCCGATGGCTCGGGTTATGACCTATGCAACTGGCTACGCACCGAACAAGGCGTTGATATTCCTGTTCTTATGCTCACAGCAAGAGATACTTTAGATGACAAACTTAAAGGTTTTACCGCTGGAACAGATGATTATTTGGTAAAACCTTTTGATTTTAATGAACTAGTGATGCGGATTCGTGCATTAATAAAAAGAGCAGCTGGCGAAGTCACTCACCATAAAATTCAAATTCACGACTTAATTCTTGATAGCGCAACTCAAACCGTGGTTCGTGCTGGAAATAATATCGAGTTACCCCCTATTCAATTCAAACTATTAAAAATTTTGATGCGCCAGTCTCCAAAAGTGGTGACCAAGCAAGAACTGATGATGGAATTATGGGGCGACGAAGAGCCTGAAAGTGATGCGTTACGCAGTCATATCTATAACTTAAGAAAAATGGTTGATAAACCTTTTGACCCAAAGCTATTACATACAGTGGCAGGTGTCGGTTTAAAAATTGCTTTGGAAGATTCCGCGACTTAACTTAAATAGACCACAACAATTAAGCCTGTGGTTGGCTCCAAATCGAGTTCAGGATGAGTGGTTAAATAATATTGTCGATCAAACAGCTCCACTCTCCATCCTAGTTGTTTGCAAAGCTTTTGTACCAATTGCAAACCAATGCCATGACCTTTAGCCTTTAAGGAAAGTTGCGAATCGCTGAGCTCTTGCACTTTCACATCGTTAGGTAAAGAAATTCCAATTCCATTATCAGCAATAATCAGGCTGTTTTTTTGTTGAATAATGTCGATTTGTGAGCCTTGAGAATAGTTCAGCGCATTACGTAAAATATTACCTAAAACCATTTGAGTCATAGAAGGATATAACCAACGCGGCTGTTCAGAAACATCAGGTTGAATATTAATCTGTATCCCTTTACCCGCGCTCACCGCTTCTAAACTTTCAACAAGATCTTTTACCGTTTTGGATAATAAATTTTTCTCAGACGGCAAGCTTTTTACCGTATTCCGAGCAATCGCCAGTAAGGTATCGACGAGCAACTGCATATCTTCAATTGTGTTATGAAGACGGACTAAAGATTTATCGTCTCCGTATTTCGCCTGACACAGTTGTACATTACCTTTCAAAATGGTGAGTGGAGTGCGTAACTCATGGCTCACATCTCCAGTAAATTCTCTTTCACGTCGAATAAAATCACTTAAAACCTGATGATATTTTTCTAAAGCTTGTTTGAGATATTCGGCTTCCATATTGCCATTGGTATTAATATCTCTAAAAGGAGATGCCTGAGTGTCTTGATGTGCCCAATCAATATTTTCTAAAGCATTTGCTAAACGCGTAATTGGGGAAAAATAGCGTCTTGCTCTTCGGTTTGACCACCACAAAAAACTATATAGAACAGATAAGCTGAACATGAGTGGAGCAAGACCAAATAACCAGATCAGCTTATTAACATTGCTTTCGCCAAATACCAATAGAACATGTTGACCATTACGCTCACCATAGACCGTCATTCGTTCTTTACCATCAACGAATACTCGGTGCACGCCACTTTCTAAATGCATGCCCCGAAAAGGTTGAGGCGCGACCTGTGTATTCCACCGATATCCATATAAATTTTTAGTATCTGGTAAATCAGCATTTGGGTTACGTTCTATACGTAACCAGTAATGCTCCATTTCCTGTTCTAAAGCGGTTTTAAGTAAAGAACCCTTAATCACCCAAGCACTACAAGCCAACCCGACCACGATCGATAATGCAATCAGACCAATTTGCAACCAGTAATATCGATTGAACATTTGGGCTAATGGATGACTCGTTTTGCCATCATGTCGAGTTCTTATCATATCTTTATCGCCGGGATAGGCTATAGAAATTACTATGATCGCTTTTTAAATAAAAAGTGACCAATGACCCATTCTTGTCCTTGCTCAAAACCGAATAGCTCAGCACAAGCCATGAAGAAAATACGCCAGCGTTGCCACCAAATATTGGCATCTTTTCCATAGATTTTTTTAAACAGTGGTTTCAGTTCGACTTCTTGGTTATCCATATTCTCAAGCCAAGCATTTGCCGTTCTCATATAGTGCTCACCCGACCATTGCCACTGTTGGGTCAACTCTAAATGCTCTTGAAAATGCAAAAAAGTCGAAGTCGAAGGCATTAAACCACCAGTAAAGAAATACTTGGACATCCAATCATAATCTGATTTCACTTCAAAAGGATAATGTAAAAAGCGATGGCAAAAAATATGACACCAAAGTAAGCCGTCTGCCTTTAACCAGCCCTGAATTTTTTCAAAAAGAAGTTGGTAATTACGAACATGTTCAAACATTTCGACCGATACAACACGATCAAACTTGTCTTGGTCCAAGTCGAGTACATTCACATCACAGGTAAGCACTTCAACATTGGTTAAACCTCTCAATTCTGCTTGCCGAAGAATATGCTTTTTCTGCGTTGCAGAATTTGAAACAGCAGTAATCTGTGAGCGTGGATAGTTTTCTGCCATCCACAAAGTTAAAGAACCCCAGCCACAGCCTAACTCTAAAATCTGTTGACCGTTTTTAAGTTGTGCTCTTTCACAATAAATCTGAAGAGCCAACTCTTCTGCCTGATCTAAAGTTGTCGTTTTAGTCGGGAAATAGCACGCACTATATTTGAGTCTTTTTCCAAGCACCGCCTGAAAAAACTCGGTCGGCAATTCATAGTGCTGCTCATTTGCCTTATCCGTTTCAACCGCGATTTCGCTCTTCTTCAGCATATTAAGCACATCCATGTAGCGATGCGCCCCTTGTTCAGGGTCATAACGGCCTTCTTGGATTAAGCGCTTTTTACTTAAAGCTCGAATTGCAGCTCGAATTGCATGATCTGGAATCACACCACTTTCAACAATTTTCAAAGACTGATGAACAATAAAATCCATATACGCACCTATTTTTTTGGTTTTCGCGGAATAAACATTGATGTTTTTTGTTGATAATCAAGATAATTTTGACCGCGACTTTTAATTGCTTGTTTTTCACTAAATGGAATACCCGTGACGTAATATAAAAATAGCCACATCAGTAACGGATAAATCCACAATACATATTGGCCTGCCGCTAAACCAATAATTGGATAGGCAAACCAGTGTAACCATTCAAAAAAATAATTGGGGTGACGTGAATAACGCCATAAACCCTGATCCATCGTTTTGCCATGATGATCTGGATTTAATTTAAATCGGTATAACTGCTGATCAGCGAGCTGCTCTCCCATGAAAGCAATTGCCATGATGACAGCAGCAATTACTAAAGCGACTTTATATCCACTACTCCATTCAGTTGCCTCTACATTGAGTAGCGTCCACATCGGTAAAAAGAACAAAATCACTAAAAGTGTTTGAAAGATAAAAAAGAATAAAAAGCCAATATGCTGAAACTTACCCATCGCTTTACGCATGCTCGCGTAACGGCCATCTTCTTTTTGTTCAGATTGATAACGTCTTAACAGGTGCCAAAATAATCTTAAAAACCATAAGCCGCTAAAAATACCGATAAAAAGACGCACTTCAACTGGGGCAACTGAAATGAGTAAAGAAGACACGATAATGTTTACTGCCAGACAGAAACTCCATGCCGCATCTACAATTCCAGCTCTGCCATTTAGAGTGGCAAGTAGCCAGCTCAGCAACATGATCATTAAATCTAGAATCAGTAAATTCCAAAACATGAGCAGTCTCCTTACTTGAGCTGTTTGATTTAGTAACTGGTACTTTCAAACAACAAGTGAACATTGCTTATCACGCCTTCTTTAAAACCACCTTCGCAATAACATAAATAAAAATCCCACATGCGAATGAAGTTTTCATCAAAACCTAGAGCCAATACTTGTTCCCGCGCTGCTAAAAACCGCGCTCGCCAGTGATGAAGTGTGTGCGCATAACTTAAACCAATATCATTTAAATGCTTTAACCTTAAACCACTCTCAGAGGCGGTTTGAGTCAACACACTCACGCTAGGGATAAAACTACCTGGGAAAATATAGCGCTTAATATAATCAACTGTATTTAATGCTTTTTTATATCGGAAATCTTCAATAATAATGGCTTGAATAAATGCCAAGCCTTTCGGTTTTAAGAGTGCTTTACATTGATCAAAGTATGTCGATAAATATTGCGCACCAACTGCCTCAACCATTTCAATTGAAACCAGCTTATCGAACTTGCCTTCGAGCAAACGGTAGTCTTCAAGTTGCACATCAATTCGATGCGCCAAGCCAGCTTCATTTACACGAGTAACGGCTTCATCATATTGAGCTTGTGAAATGGTAATGGTGGTTACTCTACAGCCATAATGTTGAGCTGCATAAATGGCAAAACCACCCCATCCACTTCCAATTTCAACTAAATGATCTAGTGGTTTTAAATCTAACTTTTTACAAATGATCTCTTTTTTTAAATCAGATGCTTCTTCGAGAGTCATGTTTTCATTTTCAAAAACGGCGCTCGAATACATTAAAGATGGATCTAAAAATAATTTAAAAAAGTCGTTGCTTAAGTCGTAGTGCTCGGCAATATTTTTACGGCTACCACTTATAGAGTTCTTTCGATTTTGATACCACGCTTTAAGAAAAAACTGGCTCGCTTGAGCAATAACATTCTGGTTGATTTGGTCCAATACAGCTCGATTACGTGCCAAGATCTGAATCAACTCGACAAGGTGCTCGCTGCTCCAGTCACCACGGATGTAGCCTTCTGCTGCTCCCAAAACACCATTTTTTAAAATGAGATCCATCAATAAAGGATTGTGAACTTCAATCACAGCATGTAAGTCTGAAACTTCACCGACCGTCCCATTCCACGCGCCCTGAAAAGTGATCTGTCCATGACGTAGTTTGAGAAGACTCTTGAGCAATAACGGCAGTGAGTCATCTTCACCATAAAGAAATGTTTTTATCATGTCTTATCTACCTTGATCTTTTTAGGATGACGATAAAATGGAACTTTTTTTCGCCACAACTTAAATGCCTCTAAATATATTGAAAACAACATTTTAAAAGGCGCTAGGCTGTTTATAAGAGCATATCGATATTGCTGTGAAGGAAATGTGATGGGCACAAGCTCAAAACGCATAGTGGCATCAAAGACTTGTTTCTGCTCTTCAAAAAGCTGCATGTGAATGACATTCTGCTGATCTGAAAAACTAAATCGCCAACGGTAAGTCAACTGCATGGGCATGAATGGCGAAACATGAAATGATTTTTCAAAGTTAAAATCGAAACTTTGGTAATCACCTACCTGACCTTGTTGTTTTATACAGTCGTGTGTATAGACTTCTCGTTCATTCCACGGAGTATTGGTGATTTCACTAAGAATAAAGAGCGGTTTTCCGGCTTTATTTAAAACAAAATAAAATACGACCGAATTAAACCGAAAGCCCAAACAACGAGGCAAAGCCAACACTCTGATTTGCCAGTCTGGCCGAAGGTGTAAGTGATTATTTTGCAGTATCGCTTTCTCTACTCTATCCCTTATAGAACCGTGATACATGTTTAAAAAATCATTTTTAGATAGTTTTAATACATTCCAGTGATCCGTCGACCAGAGTGAACAATCGTTTGTGATATCAACTAATTGATCTGGATCGAACCATAAATAATTTAAGGTCGATGTAAACTCATGCGGTTTAGGGCTATAACGCCGATGACGAATAAGCGCAGGAGCGATAGCAAGTTTATTTAATAACATTTGATAGCTCCTTATTTATTCTTATAACGCTAAGAGTTGCTCAACAACACGTGCCGCACTGCGGGCGCCGTCTTCATGAAAGCCCCAGCCCCAATATGCTCCACAAAATGAAGTCCGATTTTGACCATTAATTTCGTGCCAACGAGATTGAGCTTGAATCGCTTTTGCATCAAATACGGGATGCCGGTATTGCCGCTCAACCAAGATGTCTTCGGCTTTGATTTTCATATTCGGATTTAAAGTAGAAAAAATTTGCGTAGCGCAGGATAAATTCTGCAAATTGTTCATCCAGTAGGTAAAACCATAATGTATGTCGGCCTCATCGTTTTGGACTTGAGATTTTGGTGTTACATGTACATGCCAGCTTGCCCACTGCAAACGGCTTTTAGGCATAATTGAAAGATCACGATGAACGACCATTCGATTATCTTGATAACCAAATTGGCTTAATATTTCTTGTTCAAGCTCTGACGCATCTTTAATTAAACTTAGGCTATCGTCAGCATGGCTTGCAAAAATCACCCAGTCATATTGCTCTTGCCCTTCAACGGTTTCGATTAAAACTGTTTCTGGTGAACGGCTCACAGCTTTTACTTCTGCAAATTTCCACTCAATGGGTGGGCATTTCTTTTGAATAGCACGAATATAGCTTGCTGAACCGTGTTTAACCGTTTGCCATTGCGGCCGCTCTTTTAACTGTAACATGCGGTGATGCTGAAAAAAGCTCACGACAAATCGATATGGAATTTGGCCTACCTGCTCAACGGGTGCCGACCATAAGGCACCGCACATCGGATAAAGATGTTCATAACGAAACTCATGACTATATTTGTGAAGGTCCAAATACTCTTCAATCGATAAATTAGGATCGATATCCGCCACATCTATATCTTTATTGTCATCATAAAAACGCAGCAAATCTGAGAGCATTTGCAGAAATTTTCGGTTTAAAAAGTTCTGCGGACGGGCAAAGAGCGACCATTTTTTTGAAGGGTTATATTGAAGTCCACTGACCAGATTATTCACCGAAAAACTCATATCGCTGCTTTGAGTTTCTACGCCTAATTTTTTAAGCATGTCAGTAAATAACGGATAGTTATAGTCGTTAAACACAATAAAACCACTATCTACCGCGACTTTAGTGCCTTCTATCTCTAGCTCGTGAGTGTCAGTATGACCGCCAAAATAGTTATTTTTTTCATACACAGTGACTTGATGTTGTTCTGACAATCTCCAAGCTGCGTAAAGTCCAGATATACCTGAACCAATAATGGCAATTTTCATAACACTTCACCGTTTTCAATTTTTTCTATCGATAGGTTTTTAATCTTTTTATATTGATAAACCTTGTCTGGTACGGGCTTTAGGCCCCACACTAAACCAAATAAAGACATCAGCTTGAGCACATAAAAAGTGATATCTATCTGCCACCAATAAAAACCTTGACGCACACTGCCTGCGTAAAAGTGATGATTGTTATGCCATCCTTCACCCAAGGTAATTAAAGAAAGTAGGAAGTTATTACGGCTATCATCTGGGGTGTTAAACTCACGTGAACCATAACGATGAGCGAGTGAATTAATACACAAGGTTGCATGTGTTAATAGAACAGTGGAAATCACAAATCCCCACACTAAAAGCTGTAAACCATTGGTGCCCAACTCAGGGAAATGTTGTGCAAGCCATGAACCTAATCCATAAATTGCTAAGGCCGTCAAAATCACAATAGGCAAACTAAATCGGTCTAGCCAAATCAGCTCTGGATATTTCAACCAGTCTTTAATGACTTTTTTTCGAGTAGCAAAATTTTGCTCATTTAAAAACCAGCCTACATGCGAATACCAAAAGCCTGCTTTTGCTGAATGCGGGTCCTGATCGGTGTCGGTAAAGTGATGGTGATAACGGTGATGGGCTGCCCACCATAAAGGTCCGCGCTGCGCACTCATGGTTCCGATCAGTACAAAAATGAATTGAACAATACGTGATGTCTGAAAAGTTTTATGCGAAAGATAGCGGTGGAAAAAAGCAGTAATTGCAAACATGCGAAGAAAATAAAACCCCAGCATGAAGATCACAGCAAACCAAGATACGCCCACCCAAAATGCAGCTAAACAAGCGATATGTAATAAAATAAAAGGAATAATTCTTAACCATTGAATTTTCTTTTCAATGACATATTCGCTAGAAGCACCCACTTGCGCATTTTCTGAATCTGACCAGCTATCGATCCAGCGCAGAAAAAATTTAGACATTGATTCTTCCTGATCTAAAGCATTTCTTTTGGTTCTAATTTAGAAAATGCGCAATGAATTTTATGTGAAGTTCACTCGGTTACGAGATAAATATAAGCATCTACGCAACCAGAATTTCACTATTTAGATTGTGTTGTTTTAACGAGTTTAGAAACGTCGTAGCCATAGTTTTTCGCGGTTTGCAGATAAGATTGATATGTCGCCTCATCAAGTTGAGGGCTACGAGAAAGAATCCATAAATATTTATGGCTTGGACCACCCACTAAAGCGACCTGATAATTTGGGTCAACTCTTAAAACCCAGTAATCGCCTTTTGTAAAAGGAATCCATCTAAGACCAGAAGGTAAAAAGCTCACCTTCAATTTACTGTTGCCTTCATTTTGCGGATAAGCAACTCCTTCAGATGAGATCATTTCGCCTTTTTTTGTCGTACAGCTATTTAAAACACCAACGGTTTTGTCCGCGTTAATAGAATAGTTTGCAGTTGTATTTGCTACACAATTACGCTGAAAAAACATCGGTAAATGCGCAATTTCATACCACTTACCTGCGTATTTATTAATATCAATAGAATCAACAGCGACAGGTTTAGTATTGGTGTCTGCAAAGGTGCTCAAAGGAAGCATTAAATTGACCGCTGCAAGGCTGCTGCTGATGACAAGTGATTTAAATAATAATTTCATGATTGCCCTCTTCTGTTTATTTCATACGTTTAAACATACGTCAGAGGGCTGTGAACAAAGTGTGAATTTTAAAAATTAAGCAACATTAATAAGGATTTAATTGTATTTCTTTAGTGCATCTGCAACTGGAAAATCAAGCTCAAAGCACACACCCTCAACCGTGTTATAAACTCGATAGCGGCCATGATGTAGATCCAGAATTGAAGCAACAATCGACAAACCTAATCCACCTGTTTGATTCTCATCACTTCGACTTGCGTGGCATTGGTAAAATCTTTCAAAAAGATGCTCAAGTTGATGTTCAGCAATTGAAATACCACCCGTGACCACAGTCAGACTCACCCATTGCTTATGCTCAATCATCTTATGTTTTGTTGCGATATAAATAGTTCGCTTGTCA
The DNA here is from genome assembly GCF_033599315.1 of Acinetobacter sp. OYA S30. Taxonomy (NCBI): domain Bacteria; kingdom Pseudomonadati; phylum Pseudomonadota; class Gammaproteobacteria; order Moraxellales; family Moraxellaceae; genus Acinetobacter; species Acinetobacter sp. OYA S30. The sequence continues at coordinate 37,173 of NZ_JAWVAV010000003.1, read as the reverse complement.
CCACCGTGAACCAACGCATTTAAAATCAGGTTATAAACGGCTCTTTGAAAAAGCTCAGGATCTGCAAATAACGTTTGAGCTTCTAAGTTAAAACTAAAATGACAGTCTTGTTCCTCGGCCTGATATTCAAAAATCTGGCATAACCTATCCATAACATCTTGGAGGTTTATTTCTTGTTTATTTACAAGCACCATTTTCTGATCGGCTCTTGCCAAGAAAAGCATGCTATCAATCATGCGTTTTAATCTGTGATAATCATCTAAATGAGAAACCAGTAAATCTTCATATTGTTCAACCGAACGTTCACCAGTTAAAGCAATCTCAGTTTGCCCAATCAGATTATTTAAAGGTGTGCGGAACTCATGTGCGATATCTTCAGAAAAACGGTTGAGCTGCGTATAGCCCTTTTCAATACGCTCAAGCATGTGGTTTATATCTTTTGAAAGCAGATCAACTTCTAAAGGTGTATTTGGGAGGTTTAACCGTTTTTGTAGCTGATTTACGTTAATAGAATGAGTTTGCTTGCGAAGCTGTTGTAGCGACTTTAAACCTAAATGACACACTAAAATGCAAAGCACAAAGATCGCAAACACGCCCCCGACCACATAGATCAAGAGACTTTCTTGAAAAGGTAAAAGAATATTAATGCGTTCCGACCATTGTTTACCTGCAATGAGCAGATAAGGTTCGTTATTAATTTTTATGGTTTTCCACGCAATTCTCGTTGGATATGAGTTGTTAGCTAAATCTTGAAATTGAAGACTGTCGCGCTGTGCAAGCGGAGGTAGTTGAATGTGAAGCGGATTGATATTAATTAAAGTTTTGTCTTTATGAATAAAAAGAAATAAGTTGTCTTGATTGCCAAGCATGTTTTGATACAGCTTAGGCCGCGCAATGATTTGCTCTACATTTTCGCTATCTTGCAGCAAAATTTCCAAACGGTTAATTCTGTCTGCTAAAGCTTTATCTTGCTGCTTTAACAAAATCTGGTTAATACCCAAATAGGTCATAAAGCCGACTGAACATAAAATTAAGGCAGAACAAAGCGTGACCAGTAATGTAATACGGACTTCAAGAGAACGCACAAATTTAAAGTTCATGAACTAACCGAAATTTTATAGCCCAAGCCACGTATGGTATGAATAAGTTTTAATTCATATCCCTCATCAATTTTGCTTCGTAAACGGCGTACTGCGACGTCAATAAAGTTGGTATCGGTGTCAAAGTTAATATTCCAAACTTCGGAACCAATTTGTCTGCGCGTCACAATTTGCTCTTTGTTGAGCAACAAATAACGCAACAAATTAAATTCGGTTTTACTCAGCTCAATTAAGTTGCCACTACGCCATACTTTATGACCAACCATATCCATTTTTAGATCACTAATAGACAACTCATTTTCTTGCAGATATTGCTGTCGTCTTAACAGACTTTTAATGCGTGCCAACAGTTCAATATAGGAAAAGGGTTTAGCCAAGTAATCATCTGCTCCCAACTCCAAACCTTTCACTCTATCCATCACCTGATCTTTCGCCGTTAAAAAAATCACCGGAATTTTTGAAAACTGGCGTAGGACTTGTAATACGCTCCAGCCGTCTATGTCTGGCAGCATGACATCAAGAATAAGCAAGTCATATTGATCTCTCTTTAGCATTTCCAAACCTTGCAGCCCTAAGTGAACACACTCCGCTTGATATCCAGACTCTTTTAATCCTTTGACCAAATAAGTGGCGATCTTGATCTCGTCTTCAATAATAAGGATACGCATTTTGTAGAGACTCATTTGAAAGATGACAACTTTGTAATGTGATTGTCATGCTTGAAATTAAGCAATTTGTTTAAGATTTTCAAAGCGACATAGAGGCAATCATCATGAAAAAATTGAACTGGCTGATGTTAGCAGCCATGCTATTCGGTAGTAGTACTTTTGCACAGCCCCCTGCTTTGAATCAAGTTTATTCGTTAGATCTTCAAACTGCCCACCTGCTAGCCGACAGTGCAAAAGAGGCATGCAAAAAATTAAATCAAAACATTGCGGTTGTTGTTGTAGATCGCGGTGGTAATCCATTAACTGCCGAACGGCATGAGTTGGTGGGCCCGCATAACTTAATGGCTGCCGAGAAAAAAGCCTATACCGCGTTATCTACCAAAACATCGACCTTAGTTTTAAGCCAAAATAGTAACCAAAACCCCGATGCAAAAAATTTAACTACCGTAGCAAATTTACTTTTGTTAGGCGGTGGCGTACCTGTCCGTTTTGAGAACCAAGTGATCGGAGCCATTGGGGTTGCAGGTGCTGGCGGCGCACAAAATGACAATCAATGCGCAAGCAAAGCCATTGAAACCGTTTTTCGTTCATAAGGAGTTCATCATGACTAAATCATTTATTGCTTTATCTTCATTATTTATAGCTTCAGCTACATTTGCACAAACTAATCCACTAAGTGTTCATGTGTTAAACCTAGAGACGGGTTTGCCCTCTTCTCAGGTTGAAGTGGTTTTAGAAAAAAATACCAATAACCAGTGGGTTAAACTCAACCAGCAAGTGACCGATTCAAATGGTCGTATTACTGCGCTCTATCCAGAAAATAAAAAACTAGAGCAAGGAGTTTATAAAGTTACCTTTAAAACTGAAGACTGGTTTAAGAAGAACAAACAACAAACTTTTTTTGCCGAGGTTCCAGTAATTTTTAAAGTCGATGGAAGCGTAAATCACTACCATATTCCGTTACTACTTAGCCCTTACGGTTATTCAACCTATAGAGGCAACTAAAATAAAAACCCCCTTTATCTGTTGTACAAATAAAGGGGTTGATTAAAAACGATGCGTTTTACGAACAGACACCATTGCTAATAATCGATTTTTTATTTGAATCTAGCGCCACAATTGAAGAAGAGATGGTATTAATAATTTGGCTCATCGCTTCATTTGAAGCACCTACAATTGCTTCCATTTTTTTAGCTTTTTGATCAATCGGCTGTTTAAACGCAATTCTACAATTGAGCTGCGCTCCTCTATTCGAGATTACTTTAGGATTCGTTGACTCTAGTTGAGTGGGCGGTATTTGGCGCTTCACTACCCAAGATACGGCAACGTTGATATTGCTATTATCTACAATATCAAAATGAGAAAAGTCAGTAGAAACTCGATATAGAGGCTGATTGTTTCCAGAAAGCCCACTGCTATAACTGTCAATTGCTCCAAGTTTTTGTTGCAAACCAGCCGATAAGGTATCGCGTAATTGTGTACCCAAAGTCGATGTCCAGCGCTCATTATCAAGTACCGTCGACTTACCATTACTGTCTTGTAGCACCAGTGGCGCACGGTCTAAGCGATCTGGAATCCCGACCGGCAAGACCTCAATCACCTGCACGGTCGAGTTCGAGACCGGAGTCACTTTAGGTGTAAGCGTATAATAGTTTGGTGTTGGTGAACTAGAACATGCTGTCATGGCTATCGCTGTCAAAAGCACTCCACTCCCAAGCAGCCATTTGGCTACTTTAGAGTGTTGCAATGATCGGTTCTTTTTATTTTTCATCGTTGGCCTCTGGTCTCTTACCACGAATAATAGATTCAGGATGTTGTTCAATATAGTCTGCCATTAACTGTAATGACGCAGCCGCACGAGTCATTTGTTGTAGTGCTTTACGTACGTCTTGTTGTAACGGCGCATCGCTCGACAAAATAGACTCGGAAGATCTTACAGTTTTACGAACATCGTCTAAGGTTGCTTGTAAACCAGGAGCAACTTTACCATCCAACTGTTTAACCAGCTTGTCGGTAGACTCAATGGCTGTATTCATATTCTTAAGCGTTTTGCGAACATCCTGCCCAATTTCGACTAGTGGGAATTTTGTTAACTTATCAGCAATTTGGGAAACCTGTGCCTGTAAACCACTTAACTCTGTTGCAGTGGTTGGAATTACCACACGGCCATCATTCAAGATTTGTAGAGTGGCAGGTTTTGCTTTAGGGAACTTATCTAAAGCAATATAGTTTTGACCCGTTAAGAGGTTGCCAGTTCTCATTTGGGCACGCCATCCATGCTCAACAAAATCTTTGAAAATGTCGCTGTTTGGATTGAGTGCTTGGCCGTTTTCAACGCGTGAAGGATAAATCACTGCCTCAACACGCATGCGAATCTGCTTATAGTTGTTATAAAACTCTGCATTAATTGATTTAATGCTACCAATTTCAATACCCATGAAGTCAATTGGCGCACCCACAGCCAAACCACGTAATGAGTGATCAAAGTACATAATCACGCCACGCGGTAGACCATCCGGTTCTTTTAATGCTTCAGCTTTTGAGTCCCAAAGATTAAAACGGCTCTTGTTGGCAGCAACAGTCGCATTTGAGTTTTCAGGGAAACCAAACGCAATACCACCAGCAACAATACTTGCAAGCGATTGAGTATCTAAGTTAAAGCCTGAAGCATTTAACGTTACATCAATACCACTTGCCTGCCAGAAACGTGTGTCAGTCGTTACAAATTTATCGTACGGCGCACGAATAAACGTCTGAAGTTCTACGCTTTTACCGTCATCAGATAGCTTATAAGCTGTAATTTGTCCTACGTTAATTCTTCGGTAATAAATTGGCGAACCAATATCTAAAGATCCCAAATCATCGGCTTTCAAGAAAAACTCTTTACCCGGCACATCGGACGTAATTACTGGCGGTATTTCCAGACCTGTGAATTCAAGTTTTTTCTCGGGTGATTTCCCGCCATCCACTTCAATATATGAACCCGATAATAAAGTGTCGATGCCTGAAACCCCACTTGTCCCAATCCGTGGACGCACTACCCAGAACCGTGAATCTTGAGCAGCAAAATTACTTGCATCCTTACGTAAATCAATGCGCGCAATAATGTGAGATCGGTCTTCTGCAAGATCGATTTGCCGTACCACCCCAATGTCTACCTGCTTATAGCGTACTGTTGTTTTACCTGCGACTAAACCTTCGGCAGTACGAAAAGATACTTCAATGGTTGGTCCATTAGAAAGTAATGCTTTCACCGCCAAAGAAAGCGCAATCAGCAGCGCAATAAGCGGAATAATCCAGATTAGTAGAGGCTTCCACCGATTTTTCTTTTCTTGGGGTTCTGGTAAATCATTCATGTTTTCCAGTTCAACATCTGTTTCATGATGATCTGAGGTCTCACTGGTTGTTTTTTTTTCAGACATACTCATTGTTCTTTTATTGACTGGGATTAATGGAATCATTATTCAAAGGCGAGTGTTCTGCCTGAATAATTGTGTTTTTTTCCGAAGAAACACGGTTAGGTTTATTTGTATTTTGAGATGCATAAAAATTATCCCAAATAATACGTGGGTCAAAACTTAAAGATGCAAACATGGTTAAAACCACAACCGCACCAAAAGCAATTGAACCGGGTCCCGCTAAAATAGTTGCAAGTGATTGAATTTGAATAAGAGCGGTAAGTAAGGCTACCACAAACACATCAATCATGGACCAGCGCCCTACAAATTCAACAATGCGGTAGAGTTTAATGCATTGCTCCGGTGCAAACTTCCACGCCGCGGATGACTGTATATATACAACCAACAACAGGAAATACAAAATAAGAAGCTTTAGCATCGGAATAAAAATACTCGCCATAAAAATGACCACCGATACCAAATAGTCTCCACTTTGCCAAAAGTAAATTACCCCACTCATGATGGTATCTTGCTGACGGCCCAAAAGAGAGTCAGTTACCGTCATAGGAAGTACATTTGCAGGAATATAGAGAATGGTCGCAGCTACCACTAAAGCGAAGGTACGATTTAAACTTCCCGGCTTACGCTCGTGCAAAACGCTATGGCATCTAACACAGCGGAGAAATTGGTTTTTATGAGCATCAGTTTTATTTACTTTTGAAGAATTCAATAACCCACAGCAATGACACAATATCAGTGAAAGATCTTTGGCTCTTGGATATTGTTTTAAAATCATATTGGTATTTGTGATTTTTTCAGGAGTCACATTTTTTATTTTTGCCATGGCTGTGACCTATCAATTTCATTCCATATATCACTCACCTTTACGGAAGTAATATAAACCATTAATAGGCTCAAGACCGCAAATGCCCATAGAGCAATTTCCGGAATAACAAGAACCATGCCCATTAATTTTACAAGCGTGACCAGAATTCCAATCAGGAACACCTCAACCATTCCCCATACTCTCATAAAATAAAGTGTTCGCAAGGCACCGACTAAAAATTGGGGGCGTTTCTTTAATATACTGACCGTACCGAGTACATAGCCCAGCAATAACAAATATGTAAGTGGCACAATGAATGTAGTAATTAAAATAAGAACACCGACAAATGCCCGATCGTAATGAAACATTACCCACACGGCACCCAGTAAAGTGGTTTCGGATATGTTGCCTTGCAGTTCAATTTTGACAATGGGAAAGCTATTGGCAATAACAAATACAATGAGGGCCGTTAAAATTAGAGCTAACAATGTAGTAAAAGGCTTGGTATGCCGATAAAGCTCTGCACCACAGCAGACACAATAAGCTCTTTTTCCGTAAGCAAGCGGGACTCTACGATAGACGGTATCGCACTCCTCACAACCTGCTAATTCTTTAAGCTTCATAGTTATACTCTAAGATTTATCGTTTTACTGTGCTAATAACTGCTTGCTATAACGCTTGCCTAAAATAGTATTTATAAGCAATGTGCCAAACTAATCTCATTTCTTCAAGAAAAAATTAGTGACTGTATCAATGAATTATTTTATTAAATAAAAGAAAAAGAACTAAAAGCCCCTTTTCTCAAAGGAGCTTTTAACACGTTTAAAATTAAATGGATATTGTATTTGAATAAAATTAGGCGCTCTTCAACGCAAAAATATTCCAATGCAACTTCACACCCAATACGCCTAATAAAATTAAACCTGCACCTAAAACTTGAGTACTCGTCAACACATGATCAAAGAAGAAATAATCAATTACTATGGTCGATATTGGATAAATAAAAGATAAGATCGCAATATTATTTAAAGGTATTTTCTTAATTGCCGAATACATTAAATAGTAGAGAAATGCGGTATGCAAAACTCCCAATCCGACCACAAACAGCCATTGTTGACCGATCGGCGGGTTTTCAAAAACCGACATAAATGGAGTCATGGCAATGGCCCCGCTCAGAGTTTGTATAAATACAATTAATAAAGGCGGTGTATTACTTAATTTTTTAGTGATTAATACCGATATTGAATAAAGTGTTGTGGCAATAAGAACCAGCCCCAAGCCGACTAACTCATTAGAGTTCACCGAAGCACTGCCTAAGCCTATAATCACGATTAGCCCTATAAAAGCAACGATGGTCCATAGCACATCATTTTTATTGAGCTTTTCGTGAAAGACCAAAGCCCCTAAAAATAAAATGACAAACGGGTTCACGTGATAAACAATCGTCGCTAAAGAAATAAAAGTTTTAGGAAAAGCGGCAAACAATAGAACCCAGTTAAAAATAATTAGAAGGCCCGAAGTCACCATTAAAAACAGTTCTTTTTTACCGAAGTATACTTTTCTAAAATGACCATAGAAGTAACAAATCGGTATTAAACATAGCGCTGAAATAAGGCAACGGAAAAATACAATATTAACGGGTGATTGACCTGACTTAATCACAAATAGACCAATACTCCCTGAAAGCAGCATGGCTACGACCATTTCAAGCGTGCCGACTTTTCTTTTTAAATGATGATCATCCACGAATTTCTCCAAAAATTTATATTGTTAAGTCTTCATCTATTTTTATTTCAGATTTTATAAACTCACTTTTTCTTAGTATTTGGTGAGTTTTCAGTCTAAATAACTTGTCCTTTTTAAAATCTAGAGCAATAAAATAAAAGATAAATCATGTTAATTTTTAATTAAGAAATCATTATTTTAAAATAAAAAGATAGTTAATTCATTCTAAAATACTGATTCTTTAGCTCAATAAATTTAGTTAACCCTCACTAAAAAATAATCTAACAACTTGGTTTGTTCTTCGACTCTGTCTGAAGTCAAAAGTCCTAAAATTGCCCCATCTATCATAAATATAAAAATTTCCGCTTCGGCATATGAAACGGCTTTTTTAGTTTCCATAAGCAGGCAGAAAATTTCATTTTTAATCCATCGTCTATAGCGTATTGCCGTTTGGTAAGCTGTAGGATAACTTGTTTTAATTTCAAAAATTGCTTTAAACAACAGATAATAAGCGCTCTTTAAATTGGCATGTAAGTGATAGATTTGCCTGAGTTTATGAGCGAAAGTTGAATAGTGAGTCGTTTCTATCTCCACTCTTACTTTTTCCATTAATGTGTCTTTTTGAAGTAGAAAGCACATTTCAATCAGACGTTCTTTTGAATGAAAGTAGTTATAAAAAGTAGCTTTGGAAATTTTAGTTTCGCTAATAATTCGGTCTACCCCAACCTTATGAAACCCGTATTGTTTAAATAAATCCGATGCTATGTAGAGCACGTGTAATGCTCTAAATGAAGTGCCTAAATTTTTCATGTATACCGCTTAAAATAATTTTTTGTTGTATGTAAAAAGAGATAAAAATGCCGTCACTCTTAAAATGAGTGCTAAATACAGGCATGCGAAAACCGCACAAAATGGTGTGCTCGCTTATCTCGGGTTTATTGTTGCTATGATTTTGAGTCGTAACGATACTTAAGGCGTAGAAAACCTACGGTCTAGTGAGCCGTTTTAATGACTGTTTAGGCGGTATAAATAGAGAGAATTTGGCAAAGGCCAATGAATAAGAAGAAATAGTACGCATAGAAAACTCCTCATGTCTAAAGAAGTTCTACCGAATCACTGTCAAATGATTATGGTGGCAGAACGAGAGAAGGTTGACAGACTGGTTAGACGCCAGCACACCCGAAGGTGTCCCTCTCCCGTCCTACCGCTACGGGAGGAGACGAGAAGCTTACACACAGAACTATTCCTCAGAAGAAATAACTCTGATGCGGTCTAAATCAGCCTGTCAAAGCCGGCTGGCAATGTAGGCCAGCAGGCAAAGGATAGTGCCCTGCCCTATTACAGTCAAGCACACAAAATGACATTTGTTTTAAATTAGATCATTAAAAAAGTAAGGATAAATAATTAAAATCTATTGTTAAATTGGAGTGTATAAAATACTTATCAACGTTACATAGGTAGATATCGGTTTCTTGGGTAGAGATGAATTGGCCCCGATTTCTACAGCACGTGTAACTGAAGAACAGATTCAACAATTTTTTGATTATTTAGAGTCAATCCCTGAAGCAACGAAGTTTGATTAATGAAAACCTGATATAAGGCAAGTTCAGTTTTTGTATATGAAAAGTAAAAAAACTTGGCCTTTTAAGCTCAAAAAATAGTGCTTAACTTTTAGCTAATCTCATGTCTTTTATCAATTTTTATATAATTTTTTTCCCCCATAATTCAGTTTTACCACTAAGTAAACTTATGTAACTTTATCCATACAATTTCTCCACAATTTAAAACTCTAACATAAACAAATAATTAGTTCTCTTTTGCTATCTTGTTGATCATTAAGAGAACACCTCTTAATTCCCTTTTCTTGAGTAACTTATCGTTATTCTGTCTCTTTATTCTGCAATTTTTTAATTCAGTATTTAAAACCGTATATTTTCACTTTAAATACTGAGATTCAATTCTTAGGCTAGATATGCGCACATCTGAAAAACAAGTAAAACCTATTGAGATTGATGATATCAATATCATCGAGAACGAAAAAACCAAAAAAGCGATTACTGCAGCTGCATTAGGTAATGCAATTGAATGGTTTGATTTCGGAGTTTATGGTTATGTGGCATACGTTCTCGGTAAAGTATTTTTCCCAGATGCTTCACCAAGCGTGCAAATGATTGCCGCGCTTGCTACATTTTCAGTACCTTTTATTTTCCGTCCATTAGGTGGTCTTTTCTTTGGACATTTAGGTGACAAATACGGACGTCAAAAAGTTCTGGCCATTACTGTCATTATTATGTCCATCAGTACCTTTGGTATTGGCCTTATTCCATCTTATGAAACAATCGGTTTATGGGCACCTATTCTTTTACTCATCGTAAAAATTGTACAAGGCTTCTCCATTGGTGGTGAATACTCAGGTGCTGCGATTTTTGTAGCTGAATATTCTCCAGACCGAAAACGTGGCTTTATGGGAAGCTGGCTTGATTTTGGATCGATAGCCGGCTTTGTACTTGGGGCTGCAACTGTCGCCTTGATCACACACGCCGTGGGTGAGGCACGTTTTGCCGAGTGGGGTTGGCGTATTCCATTCTTTCTCGCTCTACCACTGGGCATAATCGGTTTATATTTACGAAACCGCCTTGAAGAAACCCCTGTATATCAACAGCATTCAGAGCAACAAGCACAAAAAAGCAAACCTCAAAAATTTAGTTTCAAAGAAATTTTTGTTAAACATAAGCGTAGTTTATTGGTGTGCATTGGCCTCGTAATCAGTACTAACGTTACTTACTACATGTTGCTAACTTATTTACCAAGCTATTTTTCGCATAACTTAGGCTATTCAGAAGCACATGGTGCACTTATTATCATTGCGGTTATGGTTGGCATGTTATTTGTACAACCTGTGATTGGTTATTTGAGTGATAAGTTCGGACGTCGCCCATTTATTTTTATTGGAAGCTTTTCTCTTATTTTCTTGTCCTATCCTGCCTTTGTATTACTTAACTCTGGGGTAAATTATCAAATTTTTATAGGCTTACTTATTCTTGCTTTATCTCTCAATATGTCTATAGGAGTGATGGCATCAACTTTACCTGCCTTATTTCCAACTGAAATCCGTTATAGCGCTTTAGGTATTGCCTTTAATTTCTCAGTGGTTATTGCTGGTTTAACCCCAACTCTTACCGCAACGCTGGTTGAAACTACCCACAATCTGATGGTTCCAGCCTATTACTTGATGATTTGCGGGGTGGTAGGTATTGCTACTGCAATGTATTTAAAGGAAACAGCCAATAAGCCTTTAATCGGGGGCGTGCCTATTGCTCACAATATAGAGGAAGCACAAGAGTTACTTGAAGAGTTTCATGAAACTATTGAACAGAAAATTGAAAATATTGATCAGAAAATTCAGGAGCTTCAACAAAAACGTCAAAAACTTGCTGATAAACACCCTGATATAGCATGAGTAAAGCAACGTTTTTTATAAGAGTAGCGACTTAAATGTCGCTATTCTTTTAATATATTTTTCATTCAATTTGATAGTAAAAAAGAATTAACTTAGTAAATCTATTATTAGGAATAATATTTAATAAATAAAAAAGCCAATTCTTTCGAATTAGCTTAATTACAGCAGACCAGCTTTAGTTGAAAATTGCTTCTTGGTTTTATTGTTCGCAACAATCTTCATTCGTTTTTGTTATAGGTCTAACTTAGCTTTCCATTGTGACAATTCAATTAAAAAAACTCCTCTACCTACCCCAAAACAAACTTAATACATATATAAGTGATTTTAGAGAATTCCATCACAATTTTGATGGGTGCTTATGATAAACAGCTACACAGCAAAAGGTTTAAATCTATTATGCTTGAGTTATCTAATTGTTAAGTATGTATGATGGAACAGCAAACTTTATTACAAGAACTGAACTCACTCATTGAATACTATTCAAAAAGAACCGATTGCCCGCCTAGTCGAATACGCATCGGCTATAGAGCTTATGCAAAACTCATGCAGTGCCCGCCTTTTGCCGATGAAGTAATAAACTCGGCGCTAGATCCAAATAAGCGGAAATATAAAAAGATAAAAATTAAAATTACCAAAGATGATGATCAGTTAGAAATTGAATAGTTTGGTTAAAGATAAAAGCCCATGAACTGAGCTTTTATTTTCTATATAAAACAGCTTTTAAAACTCGACTTGTACCGTGACCGTATCTTGATAAGTTCCCGCTGGTACCGTGTCTGCGTTTTCATCCACAATTTTTGTAGTAAACACATAGTTCTGCTGCGTTACTCCATTATGTACGCCTGGGTTAATCGTTGCATTTAAACTCGACCAACGCTCGTTACCGCTTCCCCATCGGTCATTCGATGAATTCTTGAAAATATCGTATTTTAAAAATGTATTTCCCGTTTGTGACTTCATAGCTCGCTGGTTGCCGTTTTGCGGGGAAAGTCCATTATTTAAACTCACATAATATGGTGTATTTACAGAGCAACGTATTCCCATAGACGACTGAACAGGTTCAAGCTTGGAAGCAAACGCCGCCGTACCAAAGTTTACGTCTTGAGCTAAAATTCGGCAGTCTGGAAGTACGGTAATTGAGAGTGAACCAAGCGAGTCTGCCCCACTTCCCCAGTTAAAACCAATACCCAATGCACCGCGTCTAAACCCAGGACTCTCAAAGAACACCCCGATTCCCACAATCGCGACTGCGGGCACAGAATAGAACCATTTTACTTTTAACGGTGAGTCGGCTTGATAAACACCCGGCGATACACTTTGCCCAGCCGGAAGCCGTATGTAGAAAGGTAAATTGCCATCAGGCCCGCTAAAAAGATTGACCAGCGTAAAGCTACTCATATCTTTTTCTTGGCCTAAACTAATGATTTCATTGTTACTGTCTAAAATAATGGCGTTAAGTTTTTCTCCAGTCTGAGCATTGGTAAATGAATTCGACATTTGCTCAACCCGATATTTTAGGTAGGTCATGTTTGCTAAAGCCAAGCTAAAACCTGTACACGACAAACCCGAATTAAATTGTGATGAGTTTTCACCATTTTCCATTAAGTAAATAGAAGGGACCGAAATAGAGGATGTACCTGAAGCGCTCACGCTACATGCAGCATGAGCCATATTTCCCGTCAACATCAGTCCAGAGAACATGCATAAATGTTTGAGTAATTTTTTTGTTTTTATATTCATGGCAAAGATACCTCGTGACAAATAACAGGTTTAACCACCACAATCTGCTGCTTGGCTTGTTCTACATCTACAGAAAAATCTGCTTTACAAATACTTTGGTCCGAACGCTGAACCGTTACGGTGTTATTCGGTTTTAAATTTTCTAAATAGACAATGCCATCCATTCCCACATAAGAAGACTCTTGATCAGCTCTATGTACTACAGACCCTACCGGTACAGGTTTGCCATCTGCCTGAGTCAAATAGACATTGGCAGCAATAGACTGATGAACAGGGAACTTAATCACAACGCCCGAACCGCGTTTAGCCGCTATCCGTTGTTCAACTTGTGTGATTGTAAAGTTTGAAGGTAAGTCGATTGGGTCGACGCTGTATTTACCCGAATAATAAGGTGTTACCGATGGCACAAAAATATGGCCTTTTTTATTACTGCGGCCAATTAAACTGTTTTCGTATCTGACCAGAACATCAGGCACTTGATTTGTATCGATCAATGCAAAAGATTCACCTAATCGGTTTGAGGCAAATAAATCTCCTGCCATATAAATTAGGGAACCGGATAGGCCAAACCAGTAGTTATAGTCATGGTTTCCAGACAGACCAAAGTCAGTATTAATATAACTGTTGCGGTAATTGACGCGTGCCTGATTTAAATCTTCACTATTTTCATTGAAGCGTCGGGTTAAATCGACACCAAAACCACCTTCAGACGGAACAGAGCGGTTGAAGTTAAGGTAGCCAGTATCGCCCTGCTTATTAAATGCATAACCTGAGTTAACAGTCGCGTTTCGCTGAAACAGCGGTATCGAAAGCTGAAATGCAGCACTCCATTCTTTTTCGATGAAATCACGGTTGGCACTTAATGAAACAGTCACGCCATTCATATAAGTCGGTAAAACAGGCGCCCAAGACAAGTTTAAAAAGCGATTTTTGAAGTCATTCGCCTTGGTATTGATATAACCAACGCCAAAAGTTCCTGAGTTTTTAGTGGCAAAGTAAGTATTGGCCGTTAGGCTTTTATTGCTATTAACTGAAATTAAATTGCTATATTGCAGCCGTGAAAGGTCGGTATATTCATCATCACGTTGGTTATGGTTAATGCTAAAACCAAACCGATTACGGTTATAGCTGTATCCAACTGTATATTGATTACCTTCCAAGTCTTTCGTTCGATCTTCAGACATAGATTTGTCGGCTTTACTTTGGGTAAAAGAGGCACTCAGCACACCTAAATTTGCAAGCTTGAGTACAGACCCAGCACCCAATAACTGTAAATCTGAAGAAAGTTCGGTGCGTCCTTCTACAGTCAGCCAGTCATTTACCCCATAACGGGCATCAGCTGCACTTGCAAATTTTCCATAAGAAAAATTCTTAAGTCCGTAGTCTTCACGGATTTTCCCTAAAGACAATGAGTAATCAAATAAGCCGGGCTTGAGCAAAGTATTAGAAATATAAAATGGGACCGATGTTGTGACCTGGCGCCCGACTGCATCAGTCGTGACCACAACAGCTTCCCCTTTACCGTTAATAAAAGGAACATTGTTTAAAATAAACGGCCCAGACTGTACTTCTGTTGAGCTGGTCTTTTGCCCATTAATAATTAAATCGACTGTACTTGGCAATGCAGCTTGCCCAATAAATTGTGGCAATGGATAGGTAATTAAATCCGGTCGGGTTGAATAGTTTCTCTGTACCTGAAAACCGCCTAGTCGAACAGAACTTCCCCATGTCGTTTTACTACCGGTAATAATGTCACCCAGTAAAAAAGATGTAGCATTCTTTTGGTTATCAAACTGCCAAGATGTGTCATAACGACGATAGCCATCATTATCTACAGACTCGGCGTTACCTTCATTTTTGTAATGGTTTTTGACATAGACACCAGAGTTTTTAATGACCCCTAACGGAGAGAAAAAACGCTGCTCAGTAAATAAACTACTGGTTGAACCGCCTTGATAGGGTCTATATGTATAAAAATCATAGTTATTGAGCAGCCCTATACCAGACTGAGCGACTTCCGGCTTATACCATGAGTCTTTACCCAAAACTTGAGTGGGCATCCAAGCGGGCGGAAAATTGAGCTTAAAGTATTGGTTCGAAGATTGATATTCATAACTTACATCTTTTAATTTATCTAAAGATATCCAATCACTCGCGTCACCACTAAACCCCAAGGTCAAAACATCTTGATTCGATAAAGATGTGTCAGTGTTTGTTAATAACTCTTGAGGGATCTTAATTTCTAATTCATCAATCAGCTTCTTTTTTTGTATGAAATACTCATCATTTTTCACAATAACAGGCACAACTTGCTGGACCGAATATTGGTTCACAACCAAATCGAGATACAGTTTAAAAAGTTGATTAATCTCATTAATGTCTCTTGGTGGTGGAGGCAAATCGCCTGCAAACACAGTATTTGGAATATTTAAACATCCACCCGACAATAAAATCAGCAAAATACTTTTGCATAAATTATTATGCCGAAGGATCATGATGGATCCTCCATTTTGGTGATTTCGATCAATTCTTGTTTAATACCAGAACTGTCCACACCATAAATTTTAGATGTTTTTGCCAACTCATGTGCCGTTGACTGATCAATAGCAAACTTTACAGTGCTATTTGATAAAACATAGCCAAAAGCAGCCTTTCCTAAAGAGATATCATTACCTGTTTTTGAAGTTTTCAGTGCCGAAAGACGCGCAAACTTCTGACCATTATTTTTAAGATATAGCTCAGACTGGCCTTGTTGATTATTGCGAACTGACCACTGTAAAACCGGTTTTGCTAAAGCATTTTTTGCATTAAGTTTTTGACTTTCTTCGGTTAATCCACTGCCAATTCCTTTCCCATAAGCAAACAATGGAATTGAGTAACGCATTTGGAAACTTACTTTAGAAGCATCTTGCTCGTTGCCATCAGAAAGTCGGATCGGCAACTCATCTACAATCAGACGATATGACTGCTCTTTGCCATCCGGCAAATTGGCGCTTTTGGTTAAGCGAAGCATATGCTTCTCGCCTGCTTTAATTTTAGCTACAGGCGGGCTTGGTATAATTTCTGATTGCTCACTATAGTTATCTTTTAAACCATCTTGATTCCATTTAAATACCCGAATTTGCACCATTGCATCGGTCTTACCCGTATTTTGAAGCCAAACCGCAGTTGCCTTTTCATTGGCTTCAATTTTTGGATAAATCGGCCAAATTAGAAAAGTTGCTTGTGCCATCACAGGTGTAACAAGTGATAATGTACTTGCAAATAAAAAAGATTTTAAAATGCCATTTTTAATAAATGCAGAATTGTTCATACAAATCACCATGTAATCATTATTGAAACAGTATCTTTATAAATTCCGGCCGCATGGGGTTCATTATTATTTTCTAAATCAACGACACCATATATTTCAAAATTTGCCAGACGGTTTGTAGGTGTTGTAGCAGGCAATAAATATTTATTACCTACAATATATTCATTGGATAAACTGCTAGAGTTATACAGTTTGTAAGATAAATAATTAGGGGATGAACTATTCTTCATACGTCTTGTATTATTTTGAAGGTTTTCACCACCATCTATAGAAATACTTACAGGTAAACTTTCCGTACAACGGATATTCCAAGAACCTTTGCTATTAATAACATTAGTCATTACTTTATTTTTTGATAAAGCAGAGTATTTACCAAAATCCATGTTTTGCTCAATATTATCTATTGAACAGCCATTTTCAATTTTAGCTTGTACTTTAAAACTTGAATTGAGCTGAGGATCTGCTGCATATATAAATTGACTAACAGATAGCAAAAATATTGCTTTAAAATATAAGTATTTCATTTTTCTTAAAACTCAATCGTAATTGGTACTATATCTTTATATTCACCCTTAGATATACGACTACCATCATGGGCTGCTTGACCAAAAATATCGATATTCTTTTTATTATTCATATCATTAAGAATAAAAGCTTCATTTGCTTTAATGACTTGTTTATTTAAACCATAGAGCAAGTTATAAGCAATAAAATCTCTACCATTACTTAAAGCATGATAATAATTTTGTGAAAATGAAGCTGGAATATTACTATCATTATTTCCTGCTCCAAATATTATTTTTACAGTCGAAATACCTGCACACTCAATCTGAAAACCTGAATTACCATTATTAACTAAACTGGCTTCTAAAACCCCTTTAAAACCTGTGGTAGCTTCACCAAAATCTATAGTTCCAAAATTTAAATTTGCTGCATTATTTTCTACAATGTTATTATTAATAGAACAAGAAGGCAATAATTCAATTTGACTAGTTAATTTAGCTCCAATTTCACCCGCATTTACTAAAGAAATTAAAAAATAAGAAATTATAAATGCCGAACCACGATTGAATATCATCTTCCCTCCATTTAAAACAGGTCTACTCATATTTGAGCAAACCTGCTACTCAATTAATTATTTCTTTTTTATATTTAGAAGTTTACAGTGACTAATAGAGTATCTTTATAATCGCCTTGTGCTTTTGGTGTACCTGTGTTTGGAGCAATTGCACCGAAAATTGGTACAGCAGTAGCTTGGCCACTTACTGTAGTGAACTGTTGTGGTTGGTTTACAACATATAGGTTTGTACGTGCAGCATCGCGATAAACGTTATATGCAACTACATCAGCAGAAGCAGTATTTTTTAAAGTGCGGTCTGTACGTTCACCACCGTCAATTGCGACTGTAAAATCAACAGGATCTGTTCCGTCACAAGTCACAGAAATATTGCCACCTGTTGCTGCTGAAGCAACTTCAGCTGTTAATACGTTGTTCCAAGTACCGGAAGTTTTACCAAAATCTAAAGTACCAAACTTGTTCATATTTCCTTCAGTTTGACTACCACCTACAGTACAGCCTGTTGAGATATTTAATTTAACGTCAACCTGTCCAGTAACAGCTGCTTGAGTATTTACCGCATAACCAGCAACTATTAATGCTGCAAGAAGTGATTTCTGAATGTTTTTCATATTCATAACCTACATATATAATGATTAGATTTGTAGAACAAAATGAATCAAACTCGACAAATAAAATATGGCTAATCTGTTTTATATATAAAACAAACTACCTTTTACTATTGTGTGATTCTCTTCACAATTTAATAACAATTATTTAACTTGTATACACATATTACAAAAAGACTATGTTGAGTTATTTAAAATCAATTTTTTTAATCTTACAAAAACTCCCAATTAAATACCCACCCCTACTTTATTAAAATGGCTAAAAATTAGAAAAAGAAATTATCTTTTTAACGATCATACTTTTTAAATAATTATTCAAATACAATTATTTATACACACAACAAAAACAAGTATTATTTGTTTTTATTAAAATAGGTAACATGACCTATTTTAACCCTACCTAAAGAAATAAAAATAAGTCATTTGACCCATTTTTTAACCATTAATCAGGTCGAATGACCTAGATTAAAAAAATATAGGTCGTTCGACCTAATTTTAGTTTAATAGAATTTAAATATTTTATTTATATTTTTTTAATTTCATGGTTTAGAATGCCTTTTTTTAAATAGTACTTACAGGCTGGATAATGATCAAAATTGATACCTTTGATACTATGCAAATAAAGAAGTCCTTTACCACTCTAAAAGGGCAAGAAAGAATAAAGCAGATCTTAAGAAATGCTGAAATAGTTTTTCTTACTAAAGGTTATTCCGGATTTAGTATGAGAGGAGTTGCAACTCAATCAAATATTAGTTTAAGTACTTTGCAACATTATTTTCAAAATAAAGATATTTTATTAAAAGCTTTACTTAATAAATTAATTTGTGACTATATACAGCGTATTGAAATTTTAATTAATTTGAATGCAAATGAACCACCTTTAATTCGGTTTATGAATATTATCACTAATATAATTTATGAAATAGAGCAACCGATCATCACAAATGCATTTAAAGAGTTTTTCTCTATTTCAGATCATTTGCCCTATGTATATGAAGCTTTGTCAATCATACAAAAGTATAATCTCGAACTTATCTATAAAATCATCCTCCCCATTCATAATAAAATATCTTCAGAAGAATATAAAGAAAGAGCGATTATTATAATCACTCAACTTAATGGATATTTAGTTCAACATTCGAACAAAAATACAGATGAAAGTTATAAAGAATTTTTAAGAAGTATACTGTTAAAAAATATATTAAGATTAGTCAGTGAACCATAAATTTTAAAACATAGGAGCCAGTTCTCCTATGTTTTTAATATATGGTGGTGTTGTACTCAATTATTATATTACTGAGCGAAAGCTTTAATTTCACTTCGAATCAAAATATGTCGAGATGGAAAGTAAAAGCGATAAGCCAATTCGTAAGAGTCAAATAGAGCTAACTGAGATTGATGAGTTGCCCAATAATAGGCCGTCATTCCCTTTTCTTTCCTCACATTTAAATAGTAAGGAACAGCAAAGTTGTTCGAAACAATCATAAAACTCATAGTATTTGATCTAGCTATTTAGTGGTTTTGGACAAAGTCAGCTTTAATTGAATCTAGCGAACGTAATATGGGCGCCAACATAGACTCCGCAATTCGCATGGCTTCTGACTCAGACTTGTGTTGAATAGCTTGAACAAGTTCACTATGTATTTGCTGGTTTGGGTCAGGTAAATTTTTATTAGTCACTAGCTCTAAGGTGTATTGATAGCTTGAGTTTAAGAAATACTCATAAGTTGCCTGTAAAGCTTTATTATGAGTCGCCTTGGCAATTGCCAAATGTAGTTTCTTATCACTTAACATGAAGTTAGCAACATCTTGTTGATTTGTTGCTGCTCTATGTTCTAAACACACTATAACATCGCGCATATCTTCAGGCGTGCTATGTCTAGCAGCTAATTTAGCAATTTCGATTTCTAATAAACATCTTACTTCTACGTGTTCATATAAATCAGAATGATGAATTGAATTAATCACAATTGAAAAGTCATTTTTCGTGCGTACAAAAGTACCCAGCCCCTGTTTGACTTCTAAAACACCTAAATATTCTAAAATTTTAATTGCTTCACGAATGGTGTTTCGGCCCACACCCAAACCTTGAACAAGCTCAGGTTCAGTGGGAATTTTCTCATCTACTTTCCAAATATCATTTTTAATATTCTGACGTATGACATGAATCACTTCATCGACCAGTGATCTTTTTTGAATTTGCTCAATCATTAAAATTGGTACTAGTAAGCTTAAACATACGGTGATACTATCATCCTATGTTTAATTGTTCAATTTCTCTTTCATGCATTTTTAAAGGTTGAGCTCATGGAATTAAGTCAGACAATTTCAAATCTTATTTTTGAAATTCAAAAGCTTACTCAAGCAGTCGAAAAAATTTCTAAAACCCAAGAAATTTCTGTAGATGTCTTAGATGAGGCGATTGCCTTTAGATGGGAAAGAGAAAATAACAAAGGTTCGCTCGTCGCGATCCGTAAACCTCAACTCATTTCTTTTAATCATCTTTGCAATATCGACAGCCAACTCACCAAAGTAAAGTTAAATACTGAAGCCTTTGCAAAAGGCTTGTTGGCAAATAATGTACTCATGACAGGCTCACGTGGTACAGGCAAGTCGTCTATTGTAAAAGCCTGTTTAAATGAATATCACCACTTAGGCCTTCGAGTGATTGAACTTGAGAAAAAGTATTTAGAAGATTTGCCTAAGATTATTAACTTACTACAAGACCGTACTGAGCGTTTTATCATCTTTTGTGATGACTTGGCCTTTGAAGCCGGTGACTCAAGTTACGCAACTTTAAAAACTGTATTAGATGGTTCACTGGCCTCTAGTTCAGACAATACACTCATTTATGCAACATCAAATCGAAAGCATATGGTGGCCGAATACAATAAAGATAATACCGAGTTAAATGTCGGGGAAAATGGCGAATTACGCCCTGGCGACAGCATTGAACAAAAGATTTCTTTAGCAGACAGATTTGGTTTACAAATTAATTTCTATGGCTTTAGCCAACAAGAGTATTTAAAAACTGTTCAATACTGGCTAAATGAATACAAATGGCAACAACGCGAAACTTGGGAAACGATTCAGTTAAAAGCTATTCAATATGCAACTCAGCAAGGCAACCGCTCAGGAAGAATTGCCAATCAATTTGCCAAAATGATTGTGGGTCAAGAAATGCTAAGTGCAGCAGATTTAACGGTTTAAGTTGTTGGCTATAAAATGCCCCATAAAAAAAGCCCTTACGGGCTTTTTTTAATTAAGCAATAAATTTCAACATAAGCTGAATCACAGTTGCATTAATCAAGTCGACAAAGAATGCACCACAAAGCGGAACAATTAAGAATGCTTTATGCGATGGGCCATACATATTGGTAATCGCCTGCATATTTGCAACGGCGGTTGGTGTAGCCCCCATACCGAAACCACAGTGACCTGCTGCCAATACTGCCGCATCGTAATTTTTCCCCATTACACGGAAAGTCACAAATGCTGCATATAAAGCCATAGTCAGTGTTTGAGCACCTAAAATAACCACAAGTGGACCTGCTAAGTCAGCAAGTTGCCAAAGCTTTAATGAAAGCAATGCCATTGCTAAATAAAGAGATAAAGACGCATTACCAAAAACGTCAATCGCGCGGTCAAAAATATCAACCTTCAACACGCTTTCTAAAATATTTCTTAAGATTACACCGCCACCAAGCGCCCAAACGAAAGTTGGTAACTCAAACCAAGTTCCCTTACTGAAGCCAGTCATAAATTCAGCAAATGCTAAACATGCTGCAAACATACCTAGTGTGGTAATTGCATTGTCGGCAGTAATTAAACGAACTTGATGCGGGTTTTCAAACGGTGCAAGATCATCTGAATTTTGTTCAACATGCGTGTCACGCTGCTGAATCTCAGCATTGGTTTTTGCTTGAGCAAGGCTATAACGATTAATGAGCAATTTGGCTAAAGGACCACCAATGACACCACCAATAATCAAGCCAAACGTAGCACTTGCCATACCTAACGCTAAAGCACCCTGAATACCATGCTGGCTTTCTAGAATTTCACCCCAAGCACCTGCTGTACCATGACCACCGGTTAAAGTAATTGAACCTGCAATCAAACCAATAAGTGGGTCTAGACCCAATAAGGTTGCAAGGCTCATACCGACAGCATTTTGAACAACAATAAATGAGGCTACACAAATTAAGAAGATGACTAAAGCAGTACCACCCTCTTTAAGCTTCATAAAATTGGCACTTAAACCAATTGAAGCAAAGAACACGAGCATAAAGCTGGTTTGTAATTCACTGCTAAAAACAATACTGTATCCCCAGAAAGTGTGGACAAGTAAAGAAACTACCGCAGCGACCAAACCGCCTGCTACTGGTTCAGGGATATTATAACGTTTTAAAAAATCAATCCGATTGACAAGAAAGCGACCCAACAATAGAACGATGACCGCCGAAATTAGTGTATAAAAACCATTAAAAACAAATTCCATATATACTACTTTCTGATTACATTCCTAACGGATTGTAAAATAATTATATTTTATTTTTTAATATGTAAAAAAAACACAAATAAACTTTACAAAATTACCCTACCAATAAATTTTTACTATTCTTAAGAATAGCTTAAATTTTTAAATATTTTATACAAAATCATGCCCTATAATTTAATTTATCAATTATTTCAAAATCTTATGTAAATAAATTATTAATTTAGTATAACTTCACTTTGATCTCTTAAACAGAAAATCCTGTCTTTTAGGTCACTGAACTCATCTTTTATTCCCTTTAATATCCGCAAAAGACCAGCTCGTTATTTGCTCTGGGCAACATCTTTATAGGTTTTATATTCAATGAGTTTATTGCTTAAAGTTCGACAGAATGTTCCACAGGTACAGTCGATTAAAACATCTCTTAAAAAGCGTGCTGGTCAGAAAATACCTCACATGCTCTCCAATGCATCAGATCTGTTTTTTAGAGGATCGGAAATTGCCCTGTCAGGAAAAACACCTTTTGATGTAATTTATAAGCATGAAATTATAAGCCTTCGCCATTATAGAAATGAGACAGAGGCTTCTGCACACAAACACCGTGTGCCGTTAGTGATTGTTCCACCTTTAGCTGTGAACATGCTCATTTACGATTTGTTTCCTACCCGCAGTCTCATACGTTATTTTTTAGATCAAGGCTTCGAAGTTTATTTAATAGACTGGGGCGTACCTACCCGCAATCAAGCCAAATACAATTTTGGCACCTACGTAAAAGTCTTTATGCCTGAAATGTTAAAGCAGGTCCGTATACATAGTGGGCAACAACAGCTTTCATTACATGGCTGGAGCTTAGGCGGCGCACTTTCACTTTGCTATACCGCGTTATTTAAAGATAAAAATATTAAGAATCTGATGATTCTTGCTTCCCCGATCGATACACATAAAGCAGGTTATATGGGTAAGCTCTATGGAAGTCTGACTAAACCTGCACAGTGGGTCCGTAAGCATACGCCTTTTCGTATTCGCCAACATGTACCAAGTGAAGTGTTTCATATTCATGGATGGCAAAACACACTCGGTTTTAAATTAACGGACCCCATTGGCAATTTAAAAACCTATTGGCAACTTCTTAAAAATCTGGATAACCGAGAATTTATTGTTGACCACGCTACCTCTAGTTCTTTTATCGACAATATGCTGGCCTATCCGGGTGGCGTTATGCGCGATATTATTTTACGTTTCTGGATTGATAATGAACTCTCAACAGGTGTAATTAAATTTGGGGAACTTACAGCTTATTTAAAAGATATTGATTGTTCAGTGTTGGCTGTAGGTGGAGATACAGACATTATTGTGACCGCCGATGCTGTTAAGCCCCTTATGGATTTAATTAGTAGCCAAGATAAAACGTTCAAAACTGTACCCGGCGGCCATATGGGCGTAGTGTCCGGTAGCCAAGCACCGACCTCTGTTTGGCCTGAAATGAGTAATTGGCTGGCTACACGTTCAGATTAATCAATTCAAACGTTAATGAAAAACCAGCCTGTTAAACCTTAGGCTGGTTTTAATGCACACTAAATTTTTTAAAGTTTTTGCACAAATCTTCTAGAACTACTTTTATCTCTTTTATACTGTTTCAGAGGCCAAAATTAAAAGTTTATAGGTCAGTGCTTATGAGTAGTAACTGGGTGGATATTTCAAAAGATACCAATACGGGTATCGAAACAATCCGTGCTCATTTTACTGGCCATGCTTATGATCCCCATTGGCATTCAAGTTATTTAATTGGTGTAACTGAATCTGGCATTCAACAATTTCATTGCCGTAAAAAGCAAATCAATAGTCATGCTGGGCAAGTTTTTATGCTTGAGCCAGAAGAAATTCATGATGGACATGCGCCTGCATCTGATGGTTTTACCTACCAAATGCTTTATCTACATCCAGAATGGTTAAAGCAACGCCTTCAAGGTTTGTTTCACAACAGCCCCGATCATTACGAACTAGTGATTGATGCGCCATTAAAATCCGATGATCAACTTGCAATCATTACTTCGCAAGCATTTCGACACTTACACTATAAAGAAATGAATATTGTGAAAGACAATAGTCTAGATATGCTTATTCAATATATTGCCCAAGGTAAATGGTTAAAAAAAGTATCTCAATCTTCTTGTATTCATGTTCCCCACATCGCCCATCAAATCCGAGATATTCTGCATGATCATTTATTTGAAGATATTGGGTTAGAAGATATATCACGTATGGTGGGACTAGACCGTTACCATATTCACCGTATTTTTAAATCAACTTTTCATTTAGCTCCTCATCAATATCTTATTCAACTGAGACTTACACGAGCACGTGATTTACTCGCTAGAAGTATTTCTCCAGCACAAGTTGCTTCTGATTTATGTTTTTCAGACCAAAGTCATTTAAGTCGTTGGTTTAAACGCTGTTATGGACTAACACCAGCCGCTTACAGAAAAATCTGCACAAATCTTCAAGATTAAAAACCTTAATTATTTCATCTTGTCTCTCCCAATTAACTAAGGTAGACAAGATGGAAAACCTCACTGCATTTTCATTATTTGCAATTGTTGCCTCAATTACTCCAGGCCCGACCAACTTTATAATTTTAAGTTTAAGTAGTCATTATAAAATTTCTAAAACACTTCCCGTTATTTTAGGTTCTTGTATTGGAGCAGCCTTACTTGTATTAGTGGTTGGTATTGGCCTTGGCTCCACTATTCTGGCTTACCCTGTTATTCAAAAAATTATGACATGGAGTGGTTTAATCTGGCTCACCTTTCTAGCTTGGAAACTATATAACTACAATCCTGTTATCTCTTTAGAAAAAAATGAACAATACCCTCCTATTGGTTTTAAAGCTGCTTTTTTAATGCAAGCGATTAATCCTAAAACATGGATGATGGCTTTTGCAGTTATTAGCGTCTATACAAAACAGGGACAAGATATCTTGATAAATGTCTCAATTTTATCCTGCATTTTTTTACTTATAGCATTTCCTTGTCTCTACCTATGGGCCTTAGTAGGTAGACTAAGTACTCGGCTTCTTTCAAAACCCAAACATATAAATATTTTTAACAAAATAATGGCTATTATATTACTAGCCTCGGTCTGGTGGCCCATGTTCTCTATATTTTGATCATCAAAATCTAATCAAAATAGATAAGGAAATCTATTTTTAACAAACATATTTTAAATTTATAAGTTCAAATTATTACTTCCCATTATACAAATTATAAAAACTCATATTAATTAACTTTTTAATAATAATATTTTTAATTCATCAAATTTTATTTAAAAATAATAATTGAATATCTGATGTTACTTTTTGTTATTTATGTAAAGACCATTCCAACAATGATTTTAAATAAACATATGTAAAATATAAATTTTTATTCATACAACTTTGTAAAATTAGGTTATTTTTTATAAAAATGTAGGCAATATCTCACAATTATGTAAGCCAAAACTTACAACATAATTGATTGTTTTTCCTATAATTAATTTCAGTACATATAAGCACTCTTTACTATTAAATAGAAAGCTGAATATTAATAAAGAGATCTGGAGAAAATGATAAAGTCATCTTTATTAATATAAAAAGTCTCAATAATAGAAAAAGAATCTCAAAA
The DNA here is from genome assembly GCF_033599315.1 of Acinetobacter sp. OYA S30. Lineage (NCBI taxonomy): Bacteria > Pseudomonadati > Pseudomonadota > Gammaproteobacteria > Moraxellales > Moraxellaceae > Acinetobacter > Acinetobacter sp. OYA S30. Next base: position 11,103 of record NZ_JAWVAV010000003.1, on the reverse strand, counting down.
AATGAATATGTACTATCTTTCCTCTGGAAACAGAGGAAAGATTACTTTTTAAATCTTCAGATAGGATATAAAGAATGTTTATTGCAAAAAATATATTTGTATATTTACTATCAATGTTAGCTTTATGCTTACTAATTATTCTTTTTAACTATCTAGGAATGAATCAGACACTAAATCTCATCATTTCTTCAGCGCTCTTTGGAATATTTATTACTTGGTACTACAAAGGAAGCGGACTGTGTATTGCCCTTTTTAGCTTTTTTTACTGGGCAATGTTTGTGATTAGTCAAAGTTTAGAAGTGATATGGATGTTGTCGATTTCAGTAATTGTCTATTTAGTCATGACACAAATCGTACCTAAACTCAAACACATCCATATCGGTATCGCATCTAATAGCTAGAACGGGTTTACTCCCCGATTCACCATTCCAACTTTTTTAACCGTATTAATTTTAGTTTGCTCTGCAATTAAGAGTTCATTTAAGAAAAATTTGAGGTTTTGCTGGTTCAGTAAAAGCGGGTTAAAGGTATTCTCTCCCATGTTAAGAAAGAAAGCTTCAATATTTGTATTACGCTGCACGTATTTCATTGACCAACGCTGAAAAGAGTGTTCATCAATGGAGTATGTGCATAACCATTTAATATTATAATGCCTTTGATCTTTTTGAATTTTTTCAAATAATCTTTCAACGACCTCTTGTTCGCCTTCTAGACATTGAAAAAATGCATTATCGGCATAATAAAGCACCCCACAAATCCCGTTTAAATCGTTGAAATCACGAGCTTCTGTCAGAATATCACGTAAATCTTGTAGCAAATCTTCATTTTTTTCATTTCGTTGGCTGGCATAACACAGGCGAACGTTCATAAGACTTCCGTGAAATATAAAATTTCATTATTAATGGAATTTTCAACTTAACATATCTTTATTTAAAATACTTTATATTTCATTATTATAAAAAATTTATAAGCTTGCTTATTTCAATAAAAAAGCCCGAATCTAGTTCGAGCTTTTTATTGAAAATGAAAAATTATTTAACACGTTCAATTTGTAACACTTCAATATCAGTCGGTTTAACGCGGTGGGTATCAATCTCACCTACAATACGTACTTTATCTCCAACCTTTAACTGCCAACCATTTGCCAAATCATCATCGACATCAATCACGATTGAACCTGTTTTATCTTTAAATTCATAATGGTCGCCAGCAATATGCTTAACGATAGTACCCGTTAAGGTTACCCCTGTTTCATCAGCTAAAGTTTTAGCTTTTGAAACAGTGACGACATTTTTTGCTGCTTGATTAAGTAAAGCGGGATCTGTTCTTGCAAATGCTGCACTACTAGTTAATAAAACAAGTCCAGTGAGTGTGGTAAATAATATTTTTTTCATGAATGTTCTCCTCGTTATTTTATCTATAGCTATCTAAACAATTTATGAAAACTATGAGTTTTAGCTTTTGTGATTTTTTGTGTCATCGTGTCAGATATACAGCACTATTGTTGAGAAGGTCTTTGCGTTGGCCTAGATATTTGTATGGTCATAATGAAAAAAAACCACATCAGGTGATGTGGCAAAAAGGTATAGCTCAATGAACACTAAACTACTATGTATAACAGAGGATCTGAGTTTAGAATATATTTTAATTATTAAAATAATCTTAAGAAAATAAGTTTAATTAAAGATTTTCTAAAAATTTTGATAAGCCTTCTGGCGCTCTTCCTTCGAGTCGACTACTGGTAGTTACCCGAACTAAATTGCTCCATGTAATATTACAGCACTGCCTTATCAGTTTTTGAATGAGTGAAACATCTTCATGGCAAGGAACAGGTTCAAAACCGCCTACTTGCATATAAGCAGCAGCACTAAAACTTAAATTTGCGCCATGAATATGGTGATGATCCATACAATCCTGATAATGCGATAAATATTTTTTTTGTTTCATAACTGATAAACGGCTAAGGTCATCTAAAGTCACAATGCCACAAATTGCATCTGTAGGTTGATGCAAAATCTGGCAGCGTAACCAGTCAGGACTGACCACACTATCAGCATCGGTACAGGCCAGCCAAGTTGCGCCATTTTGAATAAGTTGGCGGATACCTAAATCCCGTGCCTTTCCGACACATGCATAATTGCATTCAATCCAGCTTACTCCGTAGCGCTGTACAATTGAACGCGACTGATCCGTACAACTATCAAGTACGACCATGACCTCGACTTGTTCATCCGGTACTTTTTCAATCGCCTCCTGAATTGATTGCAAACAGGCTGGCAAATGTTGCTCTTCATTATGCGCTGGAACTACAACACCTATTTTCATCGTAATTGTTCTCGCTGAGCTATTGATGAAGGATTAACCGTCCAAACATCGACCATAAAGTCCGGATCGTTCAGACTTAAATAGTGATGAAATGGAAAAGATTGTTGAAAGCTTTGGTGGACTTTTTGGGCATTCAATTCAAAATCCTGAATATCCTGTCGCCAATGGCAACATAAAATTTCCCCTTCCGGGTTTAAGGCCTGCTTTAACTGTTCAATAAACTCACCTAACTCATCGAATGTGAGGTAGTACGCCACTTCGCTAATTACAATCAGATCAAATTTTTGTTCATAAAAATCTTCGGGTATTTTTCTATTTTCAACAGTCACATGTTCAAATGCTTCTAACCGTTGAGATGCGAGCTGAACGGCTTGCTCAGAGACATCTATACATAACAGATGAGCAGCACGCTGAGCTAGATAAACGCTTAAATGCCCATTTGAACAGCCAATTTCTAAAACTCTTTCGTAGTGTGGTCGCGTTAATAATGCAAGGCAGATTTGTCTTTTACGGGCTTCATACCAGTGATAATCATAGCCCCACGGGTCATTATTACTACGATACAACTCCTCAAAATACATACGAGAATGAATCACTCAGATATACCTCATAAGGCATTAAAAGACGGCTAATCGCACTTGAGGATAAAACGGCGGAATTTCCTGTGCTCTCATCGACTTCAAGTTGTGTTTTAAATTGCATAACCGCCTGATGTTTTTTAATTAACTGGTTTTCAGTTAAGGCATAAGCTTTTGCTTTGGACCAGTTAATTCGCGTGTCAAAAGGCTCTGCCCAATGCCATGCCCAGATCAATACGTGCAAACATAGTAAGTCCCGCACTTCAGCAAAAGCTTGTACTGTTTTCCCGACAGCCTCATGATCTGGATGGCCATCAAGTGCATAGCTACAAATTAAAATATCTTCGGGCTGAACTATTTGGCTAAGCGCCTGATTCAATTGATCAGTCTGTAAATGAATTTGACCATCCATTAGATTTAAACCAATCCGTTCAGAAAAAGCTGAAATACCTAAAGTGTTTAAAGCAGCCAGTGTTTCTTGCGGACGTAAATCGTTCAATTGGTCAGGAGTATATTTCACTGAATGAGGATGGCTTTGTGTTCCATTACTGACTGCCAAAATGACAATATGGCAGTTTTGCTCGACTAGCTGCTGCATTAAACCGCCACAACCCAGCACTTCATCATCAGGATGCGGAGCAACAATTACCACTCTTTTAGACTGAAACAATTTTAAATTCAGCCGATCTAAAGGATTTTTTTTAAATGCCTCAAGCCACATGAATTCGGGTGTGCCTTCACCTGAAATCATACGGTCCTCTACTAAGGGATGCTTCAAAGTTCCCATAAGCTTTTCTCCGGTAAACAGAGCTCAGCAATAGACTCATAATCAAAAGCCGCATGACTCTGTCGGATAAATACTGGTAAATCAGCGATGAGCTGTGAAAATGTAGGCTCTTCACAATAAGGACGCGCGCCCAAAGCGTTACCGACGAGTTGAATAACACTCTGGCAGCATTGTTCTGTTTGAGCACGTAATATACGGATTTCACGCTCATGGCTGAGCGCAGGCTCATCATCAATGAGCTTGGCAATATATTGAAAATACTGTTTGGTTACAGAGAGCTGTTGAGCCAACTCCCCTAAATACATTTTTTTAAATGCGTTTGGGTTAAGGGTGCAACTTGTATGTAAGAAGCTAACCAAGCGTACCGCCGCACCATACCAACAAGCCGCGACACCAGCAGCTCCATGCCAAAACCCCGGACGTTCCAAATAGCAATTTGGCAGTCCAATAGGAATAACAGGAGTATTATCAAAATGCACTTGAGCTGTTTGGGTTCCCTGCATACCGACTGCTTGCCAGTGGCTCAAGTCAACATGAACAGAGGGATGAGCTAAATCAACGATACAAAGCTGTGCTTGGCCTTCTTTGTCCTTATAACTCATTAGGGCTTTTTGAATAAACTCTGCACCTGAACACCAGGTTTTTATGCCATTACAGTGATTGTTCTGGACCTGTACAGGTGCCGGCCCGCCATCTGCTGCCCATACCGCCCAAGTTTGGTCATCGATTTCGTCTTGATAGCCCAATTCATTTAAAATACTTAAAGCATCATGATGTGACTCAAATAATTTAGCGAGACTTAAATCATACCCTGCAAGCTGAGCAAACAATTGCCATCGCTGATAGGTATGACCTGAAGCTGGATAAGGCAAACTTTTAGATAAACTTACCAATTGGTAGAGTAAATCTTGGCGGAGCTGACTTTTGTTTTCAGCCTGAGCATGTTCAAATTCACTCAACATACTCAAGATTGTCATATTTATAGATATTTTAATATTCATTACAAATAATTATTCAAAAGTATTCACTTAAACATATCGAAATAATTCTGTTTAATTAAAGATATAAAATGTAATAAAAAGATATTTTCTATAACTTTATTCAATGAATATTTCTTTTTATTTCATTGTTACCTAAATATATCGCTTAAGTGAAATTATAAAATAATCATGTAAGGTTTATTAAAAATTAAGGATTTCTGCCGTTTTATCCAGTAATTTAGTTTCTACCGTTTTTCTATTTCCAAAGAAGAGGTCAAAGATGAATACTTTAAATATTAATGATATTAAAAAACATGCAGACGTTATTGCTTCTTGTGGCACCAAAGTAGGAACTGTCGATCATCTTGAAGGTGAAAATCAGTTAAAACTCACCAAAGATGAAAATGATCAACATCATCTGATCCCTACTTCTTGGATTGGGGAGGTAAAAGAAGATCAAGTCATTTTAAATAAAAACTCAGAAGAAGTTAAAGAAAACTGGCAAGCGATTTAAACATCTTTGCTTAGTTAGCTTTTAACTCTTTATATTATTATAAAAACCCAACTACAATTAAAATAAAATAATTAGAATTAAAAAAATAAAAAGCTCCTTTTTATTAAGGAGCTTTTTATTTATATGGTTAAAATTTTAATTTAATATTTTTATAAATTACTCTGATTGATCGCAACCGAACGGGTTGCTTTACGCTTTCGGGTCACAAACAAACCGCAAACCACCACACCTAAGGTTACACCTAAAGATAGAGTCGTTTCATAACTATAGGCTGGTGAGAAGAACATATAAGCCAATACACTTAAAATAATGATAATCACAAACCAAGTCAGCCATGGGAATAACCACATTTTAAATGGAATTTCCGCTCCAGCCGCTTCTAGCTTATGTCTTAAACGTAGTTGCGAAAACGCAATAACCAAGTACACGAGTAAAGCAATTGACCCTGTGCTTGAGAGCAATAAGCCAAAGACTTTTCCAGGAAATACATAGTTAATGACACAGCATACTAAACCAATAAAAGTTGAGGAAAACACCGCAATTGCCGGTACACCGGCATAGTTCACTTTAGTGACTGCCTGTGGTGCTTCATTGCGTGTTCCCAAACGAAATAACATACGAGAAGACGTATAAATTGCCGCATTCATACAGCTCGCCACGGCGATAAAAACGACCGTATCAATAATAAGTTTAGTGCCTGGTACGTTTAAGCTCATTAAAACGTATTGGAATGTCCCGTACTTTTGTAAGTCCGGTGAACGCCAATCGACAAGTGAAACCGCAATAAACATTGAGACCACGAAAAAAAGAATAATACGGTACAACACCAAATTGGTGGCACGTCTAATTTTCTGTTTAGGGTTAGATGACTCTGCTGCGGCAATCGAGACAATTTCCACACCAAAGAATGAAAATGCCGTAATTAAAATGGCAGATAAAATTCCCCCCATACCGTGCGGCATAAAACCAGCGTTGTTGTATAAATTAGCAACACCACTGACATTTTTAGCTAAAGGCCAAATACCTGAAATTGCCAAAATACCAATAATAATAAAACCAATAATGGCAACCACTTTGACCAAAGAAAACCAGAACTCAAACTCACCAAAACTTTTGGTACTAAAAAAGTTGGCCAAGCTTAAGAACACAATAAAGCAAAATGCATAGATAGAAACCGAAACGCTCGGAAACCACGAATGTAAAATTTCAGCACCTGCGATGGCTTCTACCGGAATCGCAAGTACCCAAAACCACCAATATAACCAACCAATGGTAAAGCCTGCCCACGGGCCAATGGCTTTACGGGCATAGGTAGAAAATGAACCGGTGTCCGGCTCTAAAACGGCCATTTCACCTAACATGCGCATCACCAGAAAAACCATAATGCTGGTAATCAGGTATGCAAGAATCACTGCGGGGCCTGCTTTGGCAATTGCAGAAGATGAACCGACAAATAAACCTGCACCAATAACACCGCCAATACTAATCATTGTGATATGGCGATTTGAAAGTCCTTCGCCTAATTTTTTTGTTCTATCATTATTCATATTTCATTCCTTAAAAATATATCCATCAAAACGATCTATTACATGTTCAAAATCCTATGTTATGAAAAAGGGAAAACCTAATGTTTTCCCCTTGTTGCAATAATTAATTTAAAGTTGGCATTGAAAATTGTTTTGCTTCACGGACTTGAGCAGATGGCCAACGCTGTGTAATGGTTTTACGGCGTGTGTAGAAACGGACACCATCTGGACCATACGCATGTAAATCACCAAATAACGAACGTTTCCAGCCACCAAAGCTATGATAAGCCACAGGTACTGGTAAAGGCACGTTAATCCCCACCATACCGACTTGAATGTGATTGCTAAAATAGCGTGCTGCTTCACCGTCACGAGTATAGATACAAGTACCGTTACCATATTCATGGTCATTAATGAGTTGCATCGCTTCTTGCATGGTATTTACACGCATAACTTGCAACACAGGACCAAAAATTTCTTGTTGGTAGCTGGTCATGTTTGGTGTGACTTGATCAATTAAAGTTGGTCCAACAAAGAAACCTTTTTCATAGCCTGCTGGTTTTGCATCGCGGCCATCGACCACAATTTTTGCGCCTTGCTGCTCTGCACTTTGAATATAGGCTTGTACTTTGTCTTTATGTGCTTGCGTAATAAGCGGACCAAAGTCGTTGCTTGCATCTGCATAGTGGCCGAACTTCAATTTTTTCATTTCCTGAGTCAGCTTATCAATCACAACATCGGCAACTTCATCACCAATGGCAACCGCAACCGAAAGTGCCATGCAACGTTCACCAGAAGAGCCAAAAGCTGCGCCTAACAATGAAGTCACTACGTTATCAATATCGGCATCAGGCATAATGATCGCATGATTTTTTGCACCGCCTAATGCTTGGCAACGTTTACCTGTTGATGTTGCGGTACGGTAAATATATTCAGCAATTGGTGTTGAACCCACAAAGCTGACTGCCTGAATGCGAGGATGATGCAATAAGGCATCTACCGCTTCTTTGTCACCATTCACCACGTTAAACACGCCGTCAGGTAAACCCGCCTGTTTTAAAAGTTCAGCAAGGTATAAAACCACTGAAGGTGCTTTTTCAGAAGGTTTTAAAATAAAGCAGTTACCGCAAACCAGTGCCATTGGGAACATCCATAACGCCACCATGGCCGGGAAGTTAAACGGTGTAATTCCAGCCACAACACCTAACGGCTGGAACTCACTCCATGAATCGATATCTGGTCCGACATTTTTTGAATATTCCCCTTTTAAAAGCTCTGGTGCGCCGCAAGCGTATTCAACATTTTCAATACCACGTTGCAATTCGCCTTGAGCATCATGAGAAATTTTACCGTGCTCTTGCCCAATCAAAGCGCAAATCTTTTCGGCATTTTGCTCTAATAATTGTTTGAACTTAAACATGACACGTGCACGTTTAATGACTGGTGTATCACGCCATGCAGGAAATGCTTGTTCGGCCGCCTGAACTGCTTCATTTACCGTTTGTGCATCTGCAATTTCGACTTCTTTACTAATTTCACCCGTCGCAGGATTGTAAACTGGCTGTTTTCTTGCCGTTTTAGATACAATTCTTCCTTGAATGAAATGCCCTAGCACTTTTTTGGCTTGTTCACTATGCGTACTATTTTCAGTTGAAACTTCGTCATAGCTAAAATCTTCTAGGCCATTTGTCATTGTTGTTACTCCTTACTACAATTAGTTTTCAGATCAAACTGCTTTTTCATTTGGTTTTTAAAGAGCATCCAGAGACACCCCCGATGCTCATAAATATCTATAAGGCTTATTTCACTTGATAAAGTGCATCGCCCACGGCATTCAATAAGCGGTCAATATCTGCTTCCGTACTGTTGAACATTGGACCGAACTGAAGCGTGTCACCTCCAAAGCGGACATAGAAACCTTCTTTCCAGAGTTTCATACCGAGTTCAAAGCCTCGAATGGTGGCATCGCCATCACGCGGAGCTAACTGCAACGCACCAATCAAGCCACAGTTGCGAATATCTAAAATGTGCGGCGCGCCTTTTAAGCCATGCAGCACCTTTTCAAAACTTGGTGCTAACGCCGCAGATTGCGCTAATAAGTTTTTCTTTTCTAGAACTTCAAGCGCAGCTAAAGCCGCCGCGCAAGCAACCGGATGTGCCGAATAGGTATAGCCGTGGGTAAATTCAATGGCATGCTCTGGTAAGTCTTGCTGCATAAAGGCAGAGTAAATTTCATGGCTTGCCACCACACCACCTAAAGGAATAGCACCATTGGTCACCTGTTTCGCAAAGTTCAAAATATCTGGTGTTACCCCAAAGTACTCTGCCCCTGTCCAAGTTCCTAAACGCCCAAAACCTGTAATCACCTCATCAAAAATTAACAAGATGTCATGCTGATCACAGATTTCTCTTAAACGTTGTAAATAGCCAGTTGGCGGTACAATACAACCCGCAGAACCGGAAATAGGCTCCACAATGACAGCTGCAATATTTGAAGCATCGTGCAGCTCAATTAACTTAAGCATTTCATTGGCAAGTTCTACCCCGCCTGTTTCTGCACAGCCTTTGGTAAAAGTTAAATTGGGCTGCAAGGTATGCGGTAAATGGTCTACATCCATCAGTTGTCCAAACATTTTACGGTTGCCGCCAATCCCACCTAAACTTGTCCCTGCAACGTTCACACCATGATAGCCACGGGCACGACCAATCAATTTGGTTTTACTTGGTTTGCCTTTAATGCGCCAATAGGCGCGTGCCATTTTTATAGACGTATCTGCCGACTCCGAACCTGAGTTGGTAAAGAAAACGTGTTGTAGTTTTTCAGGCATATGCTGAACAATTTTATCTGCCAGCTTAAAAGAAAGCGGATGACCAAATTGGAAAGCCGGTGAGTAATCGAGCTGACCTAACTGAGCGCTCACCGCTTGTTGAATTTCGGGCAAGGTATGACCTGCACCACACGTCCATAAGCCTGAAAGTGAATCGAATATTTCACGGCCAGAATCATCAATCAGATAAGACCCTTTGGCACCCACAATCATACGTGGGTCTTTAGCAAAGTTTCGGTTTGCTGAAAAAGGCATCCAGTGTGCCTGATAATTTATATGCATATTATTATTGGTTTGAACCGCCTCCAAAGTATGTTCAGAGTCGCTGAATTTATCCGTATCAAACATAACCATTCCTGTTTATTTTCAAATTATGGTTTGAGTGTACATAGCGAGATAAGTTTGATAAATTCAAATTATCTTGAGTTTAGATTTAAAAAAACAAAACTAAATGAAACCTAAAAAATTAAATCAAGTTACTGATTTTGATATAAAACTTCTCAAAATATTTAAAACGGTTTGCGACTGTCACAGCTTTACATCTGCAGAAAGTATTTTAGGTATTAGCCGCTCTGCAATTAGTTTGCATATGAGTGATTTAGAAAATCGTCTGGGCATTCGGCTATGCCAACGTGGCCGTGCCGGCTTTGCCCTGACCGATGAAGGACGGGAAATTTTAGAATATATTGAAGTACTCACAGCAGCCATTGAAGACTTCCGTTCTAAAGTCAATCAAATGCATAACCGTCTTAAGGGTGAATTTAATATCGGCATTATTAACAACCTTGTGACTATGCCTAGAGGCTATATCACCAACACCTTGACACAACTTGCCGAGGAACATGCCGAGGTTATTATTAATATCAGTATGAGCACCCTTTCAGATATTGAGTGCCGTGTACTTGATAACCGTTTGCACGCAGGTGTTATCCCCCTTGTTACGCCTTTGTCTGGTTTAGACTATTTCGATTTATATAGTGAAAGTTCATTTTTATATTGTGGCAAAAATCATCCTTTATTTAACCAATGTAGCAACATTCATTTAAATGAATTAAAAAAATGGCAAGCCATTCTTCCTAATTATGCAATTACCTCGGAAGCAGCCAAGTTACATCAGCTTTTAGACTGTAAAGCGACCGCAAGTGACCGCGAAGGTATTGCCTTTCTCATTTTAACCGGAAAATTTTTAGGTTTTTTACCCGACCACTATGCAAAAAAATGGGTTGAAGACGGTGTTATGCAGCCTGTTTTAAAAGACAAAATGCACTACAGCACCCCTATATGCTTAATTACTCATAAGGGTAAAAATCACAATAATATTTTAAAAACCTTTATGGAAATGCTTGAGAAGCGAATAGCTAACAATTAAAGGTAGGTACTGATATTAAAATAAAAAAGCTCCACAAAAGGAGCTTTTTTAGAATCTTGGCAGAGGATCAAGGACTCGAACCTTGACGAACGGTTTTGGAGACCGTCATGCTACCATTACATCAATCCTCTATAGATAATTAAACCATTCAGATTTAATCATAAAAAAAGCAAGATCATCGTCTTGCTTCTTTCTA